>NZ_JBHTIU010000011.1:0-38869 GCF_042677205.1 Paenibacillus residui | reverse complement strand
ATCCTGCAAAGTACCTCAAGGAAACAGAAAATAAGTATTGTATGTTAATTGGTCAGTCGTAGTTTTTTTTTCCATTGGACATTATTGGATAGTATCTTTCGCGGAAATTAGAGCGCTCACATAGATCGTTATCTCCTCCCGAATTAGTCGTTCCCCTTACTTTGCCGCATAAGGACAGTTATGGTAAGATGGTTGCTGAACTTAAGGTAAACCCGAACAGAAAGAAGGCGGAAACTTGTTGGCGTTTCTTCTAATGCTTGTGATCGGGATGGTTTCTGCCACCTTCGGAAGTATTGTAGGATTAGGCGGCGGAATTATCATCGTTCCCGCTCTTATAAGTATAGCCCCGATGCTGCTGGGACAAGAAATTTCGGCGCAAGTCGCTGTAGGCACTTCTCTTGCCGTGCTCATCCTGACGGCCTTGACCTCGACATTGACTTATGCCAAACGAAGAAGAATAGATTTTCGCAGCGGCTGGCTTTATTTCGCATCCAGCGGTCCCGCGGCCATGCTGGGCGCAGCCTTGACGGGAAGCCTTGACCAGAATGTTTTTCAACTAGCCTTTGGCGGATTTATGCTGTTCATGGCGCTTCTGCTGATTGCAAGAGATCATTTGAAGCCTTTTGATTTCCGATGGAAGGTTCGCAGGGAATTTACCGACGCTGCGGGCCAAACCTATGTATACGGATATTCCGTTGTTCCGGCCCTGATCACCGGCTTCGTCGTGGGATTGACTTCCGGCCTGTTCGGTATCGGAGGCGGTTCTTTATTCGTTCCTATTATGGTACTGCTTTTTGGTTATCCGCCTCATATAGCCGCAGCCACTTCGATGTTTGTCATTCTGCTGAGTGCCGTACTGGGCAGTGTAACTCATGTGATATTCGGGGAGGTAGATTGGGTCAGTTTTGCCGCTCTTGCTCCCGGAGCTTTAATCGGCGGCTGGCTGGGTGCCATAGTGGCTTCCCGATTAAGCGGCAACCGGTTGCTTTGGCTGCTGAGAATGACCTTGATTGTATTGGCCGCCCGGATGATTTGGATGGGGGCTAGCGGAATTTGGCTCTAATCCGGATAGCTGGATGAAATGTCGTAGAAATGATACTGTATTATGGAATATACTAAAATATATACACAGAATCAGGATTAATATAGAAAGAGTTGATAAAGTTGAATACTCAGGACAGGGAAGTGTACACGGTAGGCAGTAAGAGCTTTACCGCGGTCGCTGTCAATACGGCCGCCAAGGCGGGAGAATGGATCAAGAGCAAGCTCGGCTCTCATACCAAGCTCGCTATGAAGACTTCCTCGCACGATTTGGTTACCGAAGTGGACAAGGGCAGCGAAGCGCTTATTCGCAATTTAATTATGACTCACTTTCCGCATCATTCGTTCCTGGGAGAGGAAGGGGTCGAGCCTGGAGCGGAGGCATCCGCCGAAGCATTGGAAGCTCACCGGGATACCGAATATTTATGGATTGTCGATCCGATAGACGGTACAACGAATTTTATCCACGGCTTCCCGTTCTTCTCGGTATCTATAGCGCTGGCTTACAAGGGAGAGCCTATTGTAGGGGTGGTCTATGATCCGTCCCGGGACGAGCTGTTCGTTGCGGAGAAGGGCAAAGGCGCTTATCTGAGAGGCCAAAGGATAGAAGTTTCCGGGGAAACACGGCTGTCCGACAGCTTGATCGGGACAGGCTTCCCGGCAGATCGCAGCGCCCTGCCCGTTAATTTGACAGGCTTGCAGGCTATCACTCCGCAGGTAAGAAATGTGCGGACGGCCGGATCGGCAGCCCTTCATCTGGCGTATGTGGCCGCCGGAAGACTGTCGGGCTTCTGGGAAATCGGTTTGAACGCCTGGGACATGGCTGCGGGAGCCCTGCTGGTGCAGGAGGCCGGAGGGAAAATAACGGATACGTATGGCACGCCTTATAGTTTATCCGTTCGCAACGTTCTCGCGAGTAACGGTAAAATTCATGACGAATTCAGAGAAACCCTGAAGCAGGCAGATGCTTTGGGATACAGCTAGGAGGAGGGGCGTCTAGCCCCCTCTTGCTTTCTCAGCCGAGAGAGACGGAATAGCGAAACTGGAATCAGCCCGAACCAGCTAACCGTCCATCCCCCCCATAGACAGTGCGTTTACGCTGACATAATACATCCGGAGATTCTCCGAAAAGTAGATAAGTCGGGTAGAGTCCTTTATTTGCATGAATAATCGTACAGATGGACAGACAAGCCCTGTAGAAGGGTCGCCTCTGTATGAAATATCGTACAAACTTCTCCGAGTTATTTTTCGGCTCCCCGATGTTTGCTATTGATTTTCTTGCACAGGGGTGCTATCTTTTTTATATATTAAACCAAGCAAGCGCATCGGAATAATTTATGATAAAGGATCGGATTCAGGGGGACTTTAGCAAAATTAGGGGAGGACGAAGGATGGAACGTCATTTTACGATGAATTGGAACCATGAACAACTGGCTGCTACGATCCATTATCCGGAGATGGACAATGCCGAGAAGGGGGCGGATCACTGCCGCTGGCCGCTGGTCATTATTTGCCATGGCTTCATCGGCAACCGGATCGGGACGGACCGGCTGTTCGTCAAGACAGCGCGCCGGCTTAGCCGTCAGGGCTTCATGGTCATCCGCTTTGATTATGTCGGGTGCGGGGAGAGCAGCGGTGAATATGGGGCACAGGGCCTGAATCATCTGGTCGAGCAAACCCGCAGAGCAATCGATTACGGATTGGAGATCGATTGCATTGATCCCGAGAGGGTGATTCTGCTCGGTCACAGCTTGGGCGGGGCGGTCGCCGTTCTGACCGCTGCCAAGGACAAACGGGTGAAGTCCCTCGTGCTCTGGGCCGCCGTGGCAAATCCGTTAAGCGATATTGTACGTATCGTGGGAGATTCGGTCTATGAACAGGCGGTTAAATCCGGGCAGGCTGATTACAGCGGATACCGCCTGACGGCGGGCTTCTTCGAATCCATGACCGGCCAGCATCCGTTTCAGGAAGCCGGCAAGTTCAATGGCGATGTTCTGGTCGTTCACGGCTCGGCCGATGAGGACGTGCCGGTAGACTATTGCTTCCTGTATCAGAAAATGTTCTGGCTGCGGTCGCTCGGCCAATGCGACAAGGAAGTTATACTGCAGGCGAACCATACCTTCTCTTCCTCGGAGCATACTGCCCAGCTGCTTAAGATAACGACGGATTGGCTGCATTCTATTAATAAACGGCGTGAAGAATGGAACGACTGGATGATTTAGAAGGGTAGGGACTGCCGGAGGATGTACCGGATTAACGAGGACAGAGAATGCCGGCCGCCCGGCCTTGAAGCCGGGTGCGGCGGCACAATATTCATAAAGAGTCGCCTTCCGGGTCCGTTAATTCGTATAAACGGTCCTCGTGATCCCGGGAGACAAGCCGGCAAATCCCCTCCTCGGCCATTATGCGGTCGATGTACATAGAGACCAAAGGATAGATATGCGGCTTTTCCGTAATATATCGGCTGTCATCCGCATGATGATGCTGAATTAATAGTTCGGACAGGACGCGTGCGGAGCGGATTCCCTGCAATAGGTAGTGGCGAACCGCCGCTTGAAGAGAGGAGCTCAGTCCGGGCACCGGATAAGTGTGGTCCGCCGGCCGATCAGGGACGGTCTGAGGCTGCTCCATATCGAACAAATCGAAGGAAAGCTGTGGATCGTCATCATCCGTATTCAAGCTTAGGGTGGGTTGGCTTGCAGCATGGAGCGCGTCCATTGCCGGCAAAGCATGTCCGGCCGGTTCGAAGGTCGAGGGCGGCCGGCTGTCGCGAAATTTCCTGAGGCTTTCCTGCAGCCTGGCCACCTGCCTGTCCAGAAGCGGCAGCCCAAGCTCGAGATGGCCGGCGATATCCTTCGGAACTTCGAAGCCGTCTGGAAGAGGCAGAGTAAAATAATCGGAGAGCTGCCAGCCGTCACGATATTTCACCAGTATTTCGAACTGTTCCTGATCAAGGACATCGAAGCCTTTTATAATTTGACTGACTATTTTGGCATCGATTAATGTATGCTCCTCCAAGTGCTTGATGCCCAGCTTGAGCACCCTGCCGTCCTTCTTATTTTCCACATGATGCTGGTACCTAAGGGAAGCGCCGCATTCGCATTTTAAATCCGTGCTGCGCACCCCGGCATCTATATATCCTACGTAAATCCAGTCCTCCAGAAGATGCTCTATTTCCTCGTAAGTGGCTGTTTCCGGTATGCGGGCTCCTTTTCTGGCCGCCATATGCCGGGCGAACACCGTTCTTCGGCTGCGTTTTAACGTATCCGCCAAAAATACTCTCTGCTCCTCGGACAATTGATTCAGAATCGAATCCCGTTCCTCCATCGTTAACGAATAAACTGCATTCATAGATTCCTCCCCCTCTAAACCAGTATAGCCTTCAGAAGGGGATGCTTGTCCAGTGTTTCTCCATGCGTCTGAAGAATGAAGCGTGAAAATGACCACCATAGCTGGGGGGACATCCCCGACCGCAAAGCCATTTCTTCTCCGCTGCAGCCGTTAATTCTCCCGTTTGCCATCAACCGGATGATTATGAGCCCCCCGGGAAAACCTATACTACGGATGGCATTAACCCAGTAAGAGAGTGACAATGAGGAGTCTTATATGAAAAGGAAACGATGGTTGGTTGTAGGACTGCCTGTTCTACTATTAAGTGCGGCATATGTCGTTCTGTTCTGGTGGGAACCCGAATATGCCTACGTTCCTCCGGCAAGCCAAGTCATGAATCCCCCATCGGATGCCCGGATGAAGGGGGAGGGAGGACAGGAATATGATTTATGGGGCCAGACCATAACGAAACGGGAAGGCGGTACGATGCTGGCAGATACTGCCATGCTCTCCTCCGGGAACGGGGCCATTGCGATTGATGAGGCCTTGCTGAAGCTCGGGAGGAAAGCCATGTACAAGGAAACCTTCGGCAATGAAGTTTTTCTGACGGACATTGTTGGCATTGTGGACGGACCGCTGACGATCAGAAATATGGCCAAGGCCATTATGCAGCTTAAGGGACAGGGAACATCAAATTTAAGGGTGGAATTGGCGGAGGATGTGGCCATCGGAGACAAGGTTTATAAGAAGGGCGAGATGATCGATACGGGAATCGATGTGCCCAAGGGAGCTTACGCCCCATTGGGCATGCCGGTGAAATTTTCGCAAGGCCGGTTGAAGGTAGGGATCAGCTGCATGGCTTGCCACGCTACCGTCGACCGGGAGACGAAGCACGTCATCGAAGGAGCACCGAACTCCGATCTCAATGCAGGTCTTGTTCTGGCCTTGGCTACTAACACCAGCGTCTATTTCACACATACCGACGTCGAGAACGTCGCCAAATTTATCAAGGATTTGAACCGGACCGTTCCGACATCGGACAATCATACGGCGGTTCTGCCCGACCCTGCGGCGCTGGAGAAGGCGGTGGACGAAAATTTGGCCAAATGGCCGCCGGGCAATTTCGATTCAACAATCGATATGGCCAGCAACCCTTCCCAGATTCCGGATTCCTTCACCAAGGGCGGCCATCCCTACGGGTGGAGCGGGTTTGCTGCGGCAGGCCCTTTCCACGGGCTGAGTGCGTTCAGCAATAATGTTCATGCTCAGAACTCGGATTCCCTGGCACAGGTGGAAGCGAGCCCGGAATTGTTCGGTCTGGACAAGGAGGTTTATCTGGGAATTCTTCTGCAGAATTCGGCCAATCCCCGATATCGCTACGATCCCCGAAGCGGCTTGAAGCCTTCGGAGTTTTTGGCCAAGGTGGACCCGACTCCGGGGGTGCCGGGGGTCAACGAAATGATCAAACCCCCTTCCTTCCCCAATTTGACCCTGATGGCCCCGGATGGATTATTCATCAGCTCGCGCGGCTTTAAGGTAGGGGAACAGGTTAACGGGATGGCGGCATTCCAGAATACATTAGTTCCCCCTGAGCGCCGGGAGAAGACGAAAGCCGATGTATTGGAATTGGGAAGGACCGTTTTCCAACGGGCGCAGTGCATTTCCTGTCATTCCGGAGAAGCCTTCACCAACAACCGCGTGATTTCGTCTGCGGTCATCGGTACGGAGCCTTCCCGGGCCAAGGCGCTTAAGAAAACGGAGAGATTGTTCGGACCGACCACGATGTTTGCCCCGGATACCCCGGTTCCGGTTCCGCGCGGGGCGAAGGTGCTTGAAGTTCCCACGGGCCATCTCGATCCGGAGCAAATGAAGCTGGCCTTTGCCTGGGGGGAGTCCCCGGGAGGATATAAGGTTAAGGGGCTGATCGGGCTTCGCTGGACGGCCCCGTATCTGCATGACGGAGGGGTAGCAGTTGGCCCGGACCTTGCGCAGGTGGGGATTCCCGGCACCTTCATGCAGGGGGTGGAACCGGATCCGGCCAATAGCTTACGCGCGCTGATCGATAAGAAGCTGAGGCAGCAAGTCATCGCGGCCAACGAGCAGTCGCAGACGCTGAAGGAGGTGCATGTGGCTGGTATCGGGCATGAGCATTGGGTGGATTCAACCACCGGATTTACTAAAGAGCAGCAGGACGCCTTGATTGAATACCTACTCTCGTTAAAATAACCGGTCCGGTGAAAAACCGGGCCCGCAAATTTGGGGCTGAATGATTGCAGGCTGTTTTGTACACCCAAGATTACAGGAAAAGAGGGATTTCCCGTTGAAAGCAGTCACCTATCAAGGAATTAAGGACGTTCAGGTCAAGGAAGTGCAGGAGCCCCGGATCGAGAAGAGCGATGATGTAATCGTACGAATAACCAGTTCGGCGATTTGCGGCTCCGATCTGCATCTGATTCACGGAATGATACCGAATCTGCCCGCCGATTATATTATCGGGCATGAACCGATGGGAGTTGTCGAGGAAGTCGGGCCAGACGTAACGAAGGTGAAGAAGGGGGATCGCGTCATCATTCCCTTCACCGTTGCTTGCGGGCAATGCTTCTATTGCACCAACAACCTGGAAAGCCAGTGCGATAATTCCAATCCGCATGGGGAGGCGGGAGGCTTCTTCGGCTACTCGGAAACATACGGCGGCTATGCCGGCGGACAAGCGGAGCTGCTGCGGGTTCCGTTCGCCAACTTTACGGCCTTCAAGGTTCCGGAAGATTGTGAGCTGGAGGACGAGAAGCTGCTGTTTCTATCGGATATTCTCCCTACGGCATATTGGGGAGTGGACGATTCCGGAGTCAAGCAGGGGGATACGGTTATTGTGCTGGGGTGCGGCCCGGTCGGGCTGCTGGCGCAGAAGATCGCCTGGCTCAAAGGGGCGGAGAGAGTCATAGCGGTCGATTATATCGGCTACCGGCTGGAGCATGCGAAGCGTACGAACCGGGTGGAAATCGTCAATTTCGAAGAGGAAGACAACATTGGCAGCCATCTGAAGGAAATGACCGGCGGCGGGGCGGATGTCGTCATTGATTGTGTCGGGATGGACGGCAAGATGACGTTCCTCGAAATCGTTGAATCGGCCTTGAAGCTTCAGGGCGGGGCTATGGGGGCCATCCAGATTGCCAGCCAGGCGGTCCGTAAAGGCGGGACCATCCAACTGGTCGGAGTTTACGGCATGCGTTATAATGCTTTTCCGCTAGGCGATCTGTTCAGTCGAAATGTTACGTTGAAAATGGGGCAGGCGCCGGTCATTCACTATATGCCGGAGCTGTACCGGTTAATTACAGAAGGTCGGCTGGACCCGACGGATATTATTACCCATCGGCTGCCCCTGCTGGAAGCCAAGCAAGGATATGAAATATTCGATACCAAATCGGATAACTGCATCAAGGTAATCTTAAAGCCGTAGTCATATAAAAGGGACCGTCCCTGTCAGGGGCGGTCCCTTAATCGATACCGATGATTTCCCGCAAGCTAATGCAGAGGATTTGCCTCGCCGGCCGGCGGCTGATCCCCTGTATCGGCTATACGCTCGGTCATGCCTGGCATTACCGGAAGGAAAGGCTCCAGCCCGGAGAAAAATTGTGCCTGTTCCTCATGAGAGACCAGCCCAAGCTCCACGCCGGTTGCCTTGGCTATAAACGGATCGAGTGTGCACAGGTCGGCTGCCGTCACATCCGCCAAGCTTGTCTTGCCAAGAGAGTAGCATGCAAGCTCCATCTCCCGTACGGCCGCATTGAGGAAGTTGACCAAAGTTTCGGTGCTCCGTTCCGGGTCCAACTGATCCGTCATTTTCGCATTGTAGACAACCAGGCTTGTAGGGGGCTCGAAAGGCACCGACTTCGTCATCTGGTCGCTGATCAGGGCCATGATAACGGCCGTTCCCATATAGACGGCATCGGCTCCCAAAGCGATTGCTTTCAGACAATCCCCGGGAGTGACCAGCCCTCCGGTTGCAATAAGGCTGACATCCCCGGTCCTGCCCTTGCGTGCAAGAAACTTGGAGGCCCTCGTAATGGCATACAGGGTGGGCAGTCCCACATCGTCCTCCAGTATAGGGGCGGCAGCATGGGTTCCGCCTTCGGCACCGTCCAGCGTTACGAAATCGACCCCGGCTTCCAGAGCGATTTGCAGCTCTTCCTCCAGAAAGTGGGTGGCCGCTATTTTCAGACCTACCGGGACCCCGGTCTCTTCCCTCAGCTTCTTGACAAGGGAAATAAACTGCTCCTTCGTGTCTATGCCCGGCAGACGGGAATGAATGACCGCATCTTTCCCTTCCGGGATGCCGTATACCTCGCGAAATTCGACGCCTATATTTTTGGCGGCCGTCCGCTGCGGGCTGGACCCTTGGGCCCCCTGGCCCAACTGGATCTCAATGGCATCCATTCGGCTATACTTATCCGGCGTATTCAACCAGCCTCCGCGATTGTATTGGCCGATGAGAAGGGAAGCGGCTTCTCTCTCTTCCTCGAGCAGCCCGGCTTCCCCCGTATTGGTCGCCGTACCGATTTTGGTAGCGGCGCGGGCAAGCGCGATTTTGGCGGTTTTGCTCAGCGCTCCTCCATAAGACATGGCTGCAATCATGATGGGGATGGAGATCGTGAGCGGTTTCCGCGCTTTCTTGCCGATGGTAACGGAGGTATTGATCTGAACGTCTTCCGGAGTCGGGAATCGATGCAGATGAACGGGATTAAACAGCAGCTTCTCCCAAGGCGAGAAGCGGATATGGCTTCCGAGAGGTCTTGCGGGAGGCAGCCCCGATTTGGAACGCATCATAATCTCCATCAAGGAAACAGCACCGACCTTCTTGGTGGAAGGAACCATCTCGAACAGGTTCTCGGTATACTGATCCCTCGCGATTCTCTCAATCGCTTTATCCACGCTTTCATTGACGGCGCTTCTAATGATATTACTTACCCATTTGAACATGTTCAGCTCTCCTGTTATTGTCCGTTCTATTGCTGCATGCCGTTCTTCAGCTCTTCCACCCGTTGGGCCAGGGACAGGCATATTTGCTTGACCTCGCCCAATTGACGGGCGGCATTCTGTTCCTCAATGGCGATCTGGTTCAGCCGGTCGTCCCCGAAATTCGTCAAATCCTTGAAGTGCCGGGTCTCGATCGTTGATAAAGTACCCGCAATCGTTTGCAGGCGTTGCAGCTCGTGATGGACATATTCGAGCGAATCGTTAAACGAGTTGTCATGAGTATCCATATCGGTTCCAGTCCTTTCTTCATTAGAAATAGCGGCTTGATTTTACTATTCTGATTAACCTTTCCATTATTTATTCAGAAGGAGTTTTAGTTTTGGAGTAGATTGCCCCAAGCCGGGCAGGCTATTAACGACAAATTTCCATGCAGAAAGGAAGAGTGGCCGGACGTGCGTAACTATACTTTCACCGGGGCGTTCTTATTGGGAATCGGAATGGTCGGGATGCTGGACGGGATCATTTTTCACCAAATTTTGCAGTGGCACAGCACTTTTATGCATACAGACCGCTTTCATCAAATCGTCAGTGACGGCATATTTCATTTGATCGTGACGATCATCCTGTTTATCGGGGCCGTCCTGTTGTGGAAAAGCGATCCGCAGGACAACGGTCATAGGCCGGAAATATTCTGGGGCGGGCTTCTTGTTGGAGGGGGACTGTTTAATCTCGCTGAAGGACTAGTCAATCATCATATTCTGGGGGTCCATCATGTCAAGGCCGGTCCCTACCAGTTATATTACGACTTATCGTTCGATGCGGCCGCTTTGCTGATTCTGTTAAGCGGGGTGGTACAGATAAGAAGACAGCGAACGGTGAAGGGGGAACCCGGGGAGGCCAAATAGAGGTTGATCGTCAATACGATTTATCCGTCCGGCGATAAACCTCTTAATCATTCCACCTTGATGTCATTTTGGCGTCCCCCATACCAATGGTAGAACGATCGGGCGGCCTCCAACGGCACATCAGTCACACTGGCGTGATGAACCGGTTTGGCCCGATTAATGGTTTCGATAGACGCGAGGCCCATCCATTTTTGAAATAGGCTCCGGGTTATATGGACTTCTATGACCTTCTCCCGTTTGGACACGAATAAATTGGTAGCCAGACTTCCGGTTTTAAACTGGATGAAGTGATCCTTCAGCAGATACCGCGTGTTGAAGAAATCCAGCAATCTGGACATAACGACAAGAATAAGCAGAGCTATGGATAGCATCCACCAGGCCTGCTCCATTTTCCAAACGGTCGGTTTGAAATAAAACAGGGCAGCCGTTGCCAAGATCCAGATCCAGCTTGGCCGCAGCATGCGCATCCACAACGATTTGGCCGGAAGGCGGAGCATGTTCTGCGAAACCTCGTAGCCCGGTAAAATTTCCGATACCATTTCATAGGCCCGACGGACCGGCAGATAGGGATAGAGGGAATTGCCCCCTAGCTCTTCATTACCGGCACTGCCTGCACTGATCAGTTTCACTTCGGCCAGCCCGAGCCATCTTTTCATCAAGGATTGCGAGATTATGACGGCCTGTACCCTTTCTTTTGAAATGGAAAAGGCGGTTTCATCCAGCACACCCTTGGATATATAAATGCGATCTTGATCGGAAGAAATTTGATATTTCCCATATTTAAGAAAGGTCCTGACAATTCCGAAAGCGGTAGAAGCAACGGCGAGGACAATGATGATGATCGTTATCATCCACCAGGAGCTCAGGATACTCTTAAATAATCCCTCGGCTTGTTTTTCCACATGAAAAATATCATCGATTTTGGAATACAAAGACCCGAGAATCGGAATGAGGACCAGGAAGCTTAAGGAAGTAAAGGATGCCTTAATAATGTCCTTCCTCGTCGGCTCGAAATGGATGCTCCGATTCGATATCTGCCGGGGTAATGCCGTTTGGCAAGCAGCCTGCTCCAAATCGCCGCCATTCAAATGCTCCGCTCTTCCCTCCCGGTCGGCGCCTGCTATTTTCGCTTCCATCCGATCGGCTTCCGCTGGGGAAATCACTTCGAATTTAACCGCTGCATCATCACCGGCCATTCCGGTTTCGAAGTGAATGGAGGTTACTTTAAATAGTCGATGGAACAGCGAAGTATGACGGTGGACGTTTTGAATTTTGGCGAAAGGAACGGTTTGCTCCGTTTTGTTGAAAACCCCTTTGTACAGATGAAAGGAAACGTCATCCAGCACATATTTATGGGTGAACCATTTCAGTACGATGGAAATAAGCGAAATTCCGAAAACCAGCAAAAAAATAAGCCTGCCATAGATAATAAAGTACGAATCCGAGCCGGCTTTAATCACGAATAAAAAGAGGGCGATAAAACCGGAATTTCTGATCAGCTTCCAAAGGTCGAAAAGGATAAGAAGCGGATGGTATCGCTTGGCTCCAGTCATTGTTCCACTTCCTTAAGCTTTGCATATTGAGCGATCTGATTCCTTAAGTCGATAGCGTCCTGTTTCGGAAGAGCCGGTATGGAATGGGTGGAACCCATCGTTTCAATGGAAACGGAGCAGAGTCCGTATTTTCTGAGCAACGGCCCCTGATTGGTGGCCACCGCTTGAATCTTGGTCATCGGGACAAGCTGATGCTTCTCGAATAATACCCCTGATTTTAACTGCAAAAATTCCTCGCTGACATCGTAACGCCAGTTTTTATAAAGCAGGAACGGGCTGATGAAAGACCAAATCGCTACCGGCACATAGATTGCGGTAATACCGATCAGAATCCAGCCAATCCACTCTTTCCAGGAAAATCGAGCGTCCAGATAAAATAAGACCCCGAGGATAATGAGTACGATCAGGTTAGATAAGATTTCGCGAATGATCCATACCTTGACCGCATCTCTGGATAAACGTTGCTCGGGCACATTCAATTGAGAATACATACATTCACCGCCTGTATTTGCAAACTCCGTATTTTAATATATCATCTTTTCACGCCGCTTCGTAAAGCATAAATGGCTTTTCCATATATTGCTGCGGTTACCTGAACCGTTATAGGATTTCTACTAATCTATTATAGGTTATCTTTCTTAACTCACCGGAAACGCTCCCTTAAATTATTCTTAACTCGCGTGAAATCGCAATGGAATCGCCTATAGAAAGAACTCAAGTAGCGGTGAGCTTTAAACATGATGCCCTTCTGCTCATTCCCGATTAAAAATGTACGCGCCAAAACTTTACGGATGGCGTCCTTTGGGATATAATGTTAATCAATTATGGACTCGTTCAGACGAGTCGGACAGGAGGTGAGGTAGGAGATGAATCGCTTTGTTGCCCGTATTCGTATTAGCCAACTGCCGCTGGCATTGTTTGGCATTATCTTTGCTGCAGCATACAACGGGATACGTATGTCCATTTATGCTTATACGAATACAACAATTATGGCGAAAGACTCTCCTGCCTTGACCTGAACGGATGGCTTTGTACATTTGAGGCTGCGGGGAAGTGTTCCCTGCGGTCTTTTTTTGTTTGAGCGGCGGTATCCCGCGTCCTGCAAGCCGTCGGAAGGCTTGGGAAACTGCGGGGCCGTTGGTTCCGGTCCGGGGAGTCGGCCGCCCGGAGGAGGATCATAATGATTGTAAGCTTGCAGCAAGTTCAAAAATATTACGGCGCGAATCTGGTGCTGTCGAATGTTACTTTTGAAGTGGGGGAAGGAGAGAGGGTTGGTCTCATAGGCCGCAACGGAACGGGAAAAACAACGATTTTCCGGGTCATGGACGGCACCTTGACGCCCGAGAAAGGCCAGGTGTTCATCCGCAAAGGGGCCCGGATCGGCCTGCTGAATCAGGTGCCGGCTTATGAAGACGGCCGGACGGTTTACGAGGTGCTGGCGGAGGGATATAAGGAAGTAAGGCAGTGGGAAACGGAAATGAAGGAGCTGGAGGTCCGGATGTCGGACCCCGAGGTGGCTTCGGACGGGAGTCGGCTGAGCGCTCTGCTGGACAAATACGGGAAGCTTCAGGAGCTGTTCGAGCAGAACGGGGGCTATGAGATGGAGGCTTCCATTCAACGGGTGGCAGCCGGCCTGGGCATTCCTGCCGAGCAGTATGACAGGCCCTTCCCCTCGCTGTCCGGCGGGGAGAAGACGAAGGTCGGCCTGGCGGCATTGCTGCTGCAGAGGCCGGACCTTCTGCTTCTGGATGAGCCGACCAACCATCTGGATATGGATGCCATCGAATGGCTGGAGACGTTCCTGAGCTCGTATTCCGGGACGGTGATGGTAGTATCCCACGACCGGTATTTCCTGGACAAAGTCGCAGTCAAGATCATCGAGATCGAGGATGGCGAAGCCTTTGTCTACCATACCAACTATTCGGGGTACCAGCAGGAGAAGGAAGCCCGCCTGCTGAAGCAGTTCGCGGACTATCAAGAGCAGCAGAAGAAGATCAAAAAAATGCAGGAAACGATAAAGCAGCTAATCGAATGGGGAAACCGTGCGAATCCTCCCAATCCGTCATTTCATCGGAGGGCCGCATCCATGCAGAAGGCTCTTGACCGCATGGAGAAGCTGAAACGGCCGATCTTGGAACGCAAGGCTATGGATTTGCAGCTGCAGCAGGAGGACCGTTCCGGACGTCAGGTGATTGAGCTGGACGGGGTAAGCAAAGCCTACGGCGAACAGCGGCTGCTGAACGGAATAGGGGCACGGCTTCTCTATGGCGAGAGGGCCGCCTTGATCGGTCGCAACGGATCGGGCAAGAGCACATTATTGAAGCTGCTGCTTGACCCGGCCGGGAAGGACGAAGGCGAGATCCGCCTGGGTTCGCGCGTACAGATCGGCTATTTGGCACAGGAGGAAGCTCCGCCGGAAGAGAATAAAACCGTGCTGCAGTATTTTCGTGAAGAGCTGGCCATGGAGGAAGGAAGAGCGAGGGGAGAGCTGGCGCGCTTCCTGTTCTATGGGGCCGACGTGTTCAAGCGTGTAGCCAATCTGTCCGGAGGGGAATGGAGCCGGCTGCGCCTGGCGCTGCTGATGTTCCGCAAGCCAAATCTGCTGCTGCTGGACGAACCGACCAATCATCTCGATATTGATTCAAGAGAAGCGCTGGAGGAAGCATTGGAGGAATTCCCCGGCACCTTGCTGGCGATATCGCACGACCGGTATTTCATCAACCGGCTGGCACGCAAAATATGGGCTCTGGAGCAGGGAACCCTTACCGTTCATGAGGGAAACTACGATGAATACCGGGAGAAGCGGGAGGCGCAGTCCGCAGCAAAGGATGATGTCGCGGTCAAGCAGCAGGTCAAGGAAGCGCGGAGGACCAAACAGGACCCAACGGAAGGAGCGCTGCACAGGCAGCGGGAAACAAGCGGGAGTACGGAAGCAAGCGGCCGGAAGAAGGCGGGCACCCCTGTCGGCGAGAAGCATCTGCCCGGCTCACCGGAGCAGTGGGAGCAGGAGATTTCCGCAGCGGAATCCTGGATTCAGGCACTGGATGAGCAATTGGCCTCCTTGTCTTGGGAATCGGCCGAAGAATGGAATCCGCTTCTTGAGGAACGGACCAAGCTTCAACAGCACCTGGATGAACTCTACCGGATTTGGATGGAGGCCGGGGAGTAGATACAGTCGGAAGGAACGGATAAGAAAAGTTTCCGGAAGAAAGAGAATCTTGGAACAACATCGAACTATAAACAGTGAAAAATGCATATCCGTCATTAGGCACCGTGGACATCAGGATGTTCCGGTGCTTTTTTAAATTAAAAGTATAGGTTTCACCTTCGAATTGTGTAAAAGACAATCAACACTGCAGGTCTTTTCTGGAAAAAGCCGCGCGGTGCCCTATTCTAAAGCGATAACGCAGGTCTTTGGAGCGATTTTTGCGAAATGGCCTCATTTTGTCAAAGAGACCTGCACATTTGAGCGTCTTTCATCTTCTTTTTGGAAATAGAGACGATTTTAATGTATTTTTGCTCGTCTTTGGGATGTCTTTACCGGCCCGGATGCGGCGTGTGGCTTTCCTTTGCTCATCATTTGCTCCAACAGGGAACGGGTGTGAGCGTTTTTCTAACAGAGTGCAACCAGCGGTTTTCAGAGGAAAGAAACCTGAAATTGCAAATATACCAAAAATTACAAAGTTAACTGTTGAATAAGAACGTAAGTTCTGATACAATTGATTTAGAACGATAGCTATCGGATTTCAATAAATAAAGACTTGGGAAGGAAAGCCCAGAGCAGTATCGAATCATTAAGTAGTGATAAATGTATATATCAGTCATCAGGCGCCGAGAAATCCAATCAGAATCCCGGTGCTTTATTTTTGCCTGCAATCGCATTCAAATTAACATTGAAGGAGGTAATGATTAATTATGATCATTGAAACTAAGCTGGTGCATAAGCCCGCTTTTCGGGCGGTGGGCATTCAGGAGATGGTACATTTTAGCGCAGAGGAGAAACCGTCGGAGAACGCCATTGCCAAGTTGTGGGATAGATTAAATGCTCGTACCTGCGAAATTGCCGATCCGGTCGGGTACCGTGGCTATGGGCTGATCCATCAAACCCCCGAGACCAAGCCGGGTGATCCGTTTAACTACATAGCCGCAGTTGGTGTTCATTCCTTCGGCCAATTGCCGGAGGGAATGATTTCTGTAGAGGTTCCGGCTTCGCTTTATGCAGTGGTTACTTACCGGGGAGTGCTGGACGGATTGGGAGAAGGCTTCGAATATTTCTGGAGTAACTGGCTGCCCCAGTCCGAGTACGTCTACGAAGGTATGTATGAGTTTGAATTTTATGATCAGCGGTATCGGAACCGCACCGATCCCGAATCCGAGATCGATCTGTATTTTCCAATTTCACCCAAAGGGAAGCAGGGATAAGCCATGTCATCGCTTAAATACTCTTACGAGCCTTCCGTTGTCAGTTTGCCCGGATTCACTGTGGTCGGTGTGTCCTATGATGCCTCTCTAACCCAGATCTTCGAGCAGCAGTTGGGCAAGAAAGCATATGAATCGGTGCTGAGTCGCAAGGATGAGATTTCGTCCCGTATCTCTGACGACGTCTACTTGGTACAGGTGTACCCGCGGAAAGAGGGTTTTAATGCTCAAGTAGATCCTTTTACGCAGTTTATCGGCTATTTGGTTGAAGGATGCGATAGGGTACCCGAAGGGATGACGTCCCGTTCGTTCCCCGATCGGGAATATGTCAAAGTGACTCACCATGGGCTGGAATCCGAGCTAGGCCATACTTATGATTTTGTTTATGGCAAGTGGATTAGGGAGAACGGCCGCTGTCCGGATTCGTTCGATTTCGAAATATGGGATGAGCGTTATAAACCGGATCAGCCGGACAATCAAATAGATTTGTATGTGGCCTTGGAGCCGGCAGGAAAGGAATAGGAGAGAATGAAGAACATTATCGCTGACAAAGCCCTGCTTAAAAGAATAGATTGCGCCTATCTTCCTGTTACTAATGCCGAGGCTGCGGCGGAATGGTACAGTCGTGTGCTCGGCTTGAAGCTGCGCTCCCCGGTTAAACCCGGCAGAGGAGCCATCATGATTATGGGCGAGGGACAATGGTTGTTCCTGCTTCCCTGTCCGAACAGCGTTCCGTTGACCTTCCCTACCACAGGCTGGACTAAGGATGAAGAGCCTTTCGAAATGTTTCCGCTTTGTTTTGAAACCGATGACATTCGCTCGCTTCATGCTTCCTTGCTGTCATCGGGCGCTTGGGTGGAGGAACAGATCCGGGATGAAGGAGACTGCGGCATGCAGCTGAACTTCAAAGATCCGGACGGCAATAAGTTTCAGGCGTGGCAAGCGCCGAGACAGGAGTAGAGCCTATGAATAGCACAGCTCAAGTTCAGAATCGGATAGCCAGTGTATTTGTCCATGTAACGGATTTGCGGCGCGCTGCGGCATGGTATAGCGAGCTGCTGGGTGTGGCTCTGCGGGAAGAGAGGTTGAATGGCGGGCCGGTATACTGGTTCGATCTTCCCGGAACCGGCCTTATTCTGGATACCAACGAAAACAACCGGAAAGACCCGCAGTGGCGCGAGGATATGCAGCCTCTCCTTATGTTCCCTTGCGACGACATCGATGAAGCCTATGCCTATGTGAAGACTAAGGCGGAGCCTCTATTTGAACCTGAGAGGCATACGGGTATGGCCTACTTCAATTTCCGTTCACCGGACGGACGGGCGTATATGGTGTGCTGGTCGCAGGGAGGCGGCGAGGATGTGGCCCCTGTCCATAGATCCAGTCCTATTGTTCCACGCATAGGCGGCGTGTTCGTCAATGTTCGTGATATGAAGGCTGCGGCAGCGTGGATCAGCGATCTGCTTGGAGTACCTCTTCGTGAAGAGGACACAGGGGATTCGATTTACATTGTGCCTACATCGCGTGGAGCGGATTTGCTGTTGGACGATAATCGGGTGCGGCGTGGGGAAACGTTCGAAATCCCGTTCATGTTCGACAGCCATGACATTGATGCCGCTTACGCCTATGCCACCGAACGGAACCTAAGCGTGTTCCACGGCATAGAACGTCACGGCGGCGTGGCTTACTTCACGCTTTCCGATCCGGATGGCAACCTGGTCATGGTTTGTCAGGAGGAAGCGTAATCTGATAACCAAACTTGGAAACCGAATGAGCAGAGCAGAATAAACGGAGCGCATCCAAGGCGATTGACCGCCTTGATGTCCTCCCGGTATTTTCAATGAATGACCTAGCCTAACCCCTTCCTATGATCAACCCGATCACGCTCTGCCCGGAAGAAGAGTAGGGAGGTTGAAACGGACAGTTAGGGTCCTAAATCTTTAGGATGATCTATAATCTATGGCATGAAAGTCGATGCGGAAGCTCTTGACCTAGATTATGAATTGGAGAATTGCAGAGTAGAGAGAACCGGATAATGGTCTGATGGGAACCCGTTCTCGATTTGGTTCCGGATGATCGAGGTCGATAGGAATCGTCCTTCACTGCTGCTCAGAATGTAATCGATCGGTCTGCCTTCCGATCCACCGAAATAACCGTGAAAGGTCAGAGTGTGCTTCGTCTCCATCTCGGTCAGATGATCGTAGCAGCTGGTCATTGGAATTTGCGAGGTCGCACTTTCCAGCAGTCCGCTTTCCGGTACGTCGTTGAAATCCCCTGTTATAATAAAAGGAAGAGGCCGCTGCTCGTTAAGCTCTTTGATTTTGCTCGCGGTAAGCTTCAATCCTTCCTGTCTGGCTATTTTGCCCGCATGATCCAGATGCGTATTGAAGAATCTCAGCACCGGCTCGGTATCGTTCCCCAAAGATAGCTCCACCCAGGAACAAATTCTCTCGCAACGCGCATCCCATCCCATACTTCCAATAATCTCCGGAGTCTCCGACAGCATAAAGGACTCTTTGTTCGTTATGGAGAACTTGTCCTTCTTAATAAAGACCGCGCTGAACTCCCCAACCTTGTCGGATGCGACCCGATTAACTCCATAGACCTCATAGGTTGGCGATAGGCGCTCGGTCAACCAAGCGAGCATCGGAAGAGTGGCTTCCTGGGTTCCCAGTAAATCGGGGGTATGCTCTTCTATGATTTGGGCTACCCAGTGCTTCCTTTGATCCCATACAAAAGGATCGGAAGGGACGGCCACCCGAAGATTGAAAGTCATGACTTTGATCTCTGCATTCATTAATAATCCTCCCTGAAACAATAATGAAAATAATCCCATTAATTCCGCATGGGAAGGCTGAATCTCCCCGTATAGATCGACTTAAGAGTCTTCATTAAGTATTCCAGAGATTGTTCCAGGAAGCAATAAAAATGATGGAATATAGTCCTCATCACCTTTCAAGAGGTCCTAATTGTTCATCCGGATCACAAAAAAATCCCCTTTGTTCAGAAAGGGGAAGCCAGCTTTTCCATATAGGGCCGGTGAAGTTGGTCTGGGAGTCGGAAAATAAGGGACAGGTCGCAGCCATAAGCTTGAATACGAATGATACAGAGTGAATCTTGATCAGTGGAAGAATATAGAAGAATAAGAAAAATAACGAAACGACTTGAAAAGGCTGAACGGGAAATGAATTGGTCATGAATCAGGTAGGCTTTATATGTACAGTGTGTGCTAGAACAAGTCCGATAGCTGTTCTTTCCGGCATACATAAACAAAGGCGGGAGGAATATTATAAGGCACAAAATTTATGCTTTCGATATTGAAATGTTCTTTCAACTGTTTCTTCATCTGAAAGGAATATTGAAACGCGACGAACCAGCCGCCGGGTCGTAACGACAGTAAAATTTGCTCCAGCAGCTTGTCTCGGACCGACTGTTCGAAATTGAAGAAAGGAAGGCCGCTTAGAATGCAGTCAAGATGTGGAATGCCTTCGCTCTGAAGAGCGTTGGTAATCTGGGTTGCATCGGGGTAGCAAGTATAATCCGGATACATCTGGCTTAATCGCCCCCGCAGAAGGGCATCCCTTTCAAACAGAATGAATTTGCCGGGATGGTTCCTGGCATTATGAATGAATTTGGTAATGGCCCCGGTACCTGCACCGAGCTCGGCGGTATACCGGATTTCCGGCCATGGTACGGCTTCGACCATCTTGCGGGCCAGAAACCTGGAGCTGGGGGTTACACTTCCAATCTGTTTGGGGGCACGAAAGAATTTATATAGAAATAACATTTTCTCATTCTTGTCTTTCTTATCTTTCCTGTCTAGAGGCGTGTTAATGGTCATCCAAAATCCCACCTTAGTATAGAATTAAGAACCTGGCCCTGAAACCCCTTTCTCCTAAGTGAAACGTAATGGTGAACAAATGTCAACTGGAGGGATTTGTATTATTTTGTCGATTGGCGTTAAGATGCTGAAATTGCAGGGGTTCCACAGGAACCGGAAAATATTAAATTTTATCCGCCAACGGTTCATCGCCTCCTCGATATTGATTACGGAATTGACCGGGCGGCGTTCCCGTCATTTTTTTGAAAATGCGGGTAAAATTATGGACTGTAGTGTAGCGCAGCCGTTCGGCAATTTCTTTAATCGGAAGGTCAGTATGAATTAACCATTCCTTGGCCTGTTCAATCCGTATTTCGATTAAAAAGGTGCTGAAATTGACATTCTTCTCTTCCTTGAACCACTTGCTTAATTGTGACGGCGACAGTTCAAACTGTTCGGCGACCTGCTGCAGCGACAGATCGGTCTGATAGTTCTCAAGTATATACTGGACAACTTGAGAGATTGTAGTCTGCCGTTCGTCCCGGTTTAATGCCGCCAGCTTATCCTTCATGGCTCCGATGACCGATGTCGTCAACCATGTCTTCATATTATGGAGAGAGGTCATTTGATGTAGCTCCTGATACAAATCGGTTTCGAACACTTCTTCGATGCTGTAGCCCATCTCCAGAATTAAGCGATGCAGCTCGCCGATCAAATACGAAACAAGCCCCATAACGGCATTCGTATGGCGGAAGGAAACGGAAAGCTCCCGGAAAATGTCTTCTATTTTCGATTCAGCGCTGGTGAAATCGGCCTGACTGACATCAAAAACAACGGATCGGACCATTTCCTGCAATATGGCATAGGGCCGCTTGTCTGCGGACGGCACTTCAGATCGAATAATCGTTGAATCCTTGCCGACAAATAGCCGATAATCCAACAGGGCAAGCGCCTGGGAATAAGCCTCGGCCATATGCTTGTACCCCTGGTAGGGATCGCTGACGGATACTGTAACCGTAATGCGCAGGAACTGCTTTATATTTTCTCTTATCGTATCTCCTAACGCCTTGTAATGCGCGGTCTCCGCTTCTTTCCGATTAACGTTTATAACGAGGACGACTTGTCCATGCTTCGGGACGATAGACAGGCAGGGTCCCCGCTGTTCGCAAATTTCTTCGGCCATTTTACGAACGGCGTACATAATGAGTGGGCTATCGCTATTACTGTATTTCTCCAGCATCTCTCTGATGTCGGCTTGAATAACCAGAAGCACAAACCGCGGATCGAGAGCGGTCAACCCGTACCGGGCGGCTTGCCGTTTAAATTCCTTGTCTCCAATTTGGCCTGACAGGAGCTGCAGAAGTACGTTTTGTTCCACATACGGGAGCTGTTCTTCCAGCTTTTGGCGCAATTCTTGGTTGGTGCGGGTCAGGCGGAGCAGGGAAATCTCCAGGTCCTTCAAGCCGTCGCTTGATGATTGTCCTCCCGATGAAAATTTGGAAGAAAGATATTGGATCGGAAAATAGAGCCTTTTGGATGCGGCAATGGAAATATATACCCACAAAATAGCTAAAGCGGCAACGAAAATCCACGTCAACGCAACAATATTACCCGATTTCCCCGTTAGTTCCTTGGCCGGAGTAAGGGTGACGAACGACCAATCATGCAGACTGGAGTGCATTTGCGACAAATAATAGTTGTCATCGCCCCACGAAATCATCTGAGCAAATTCGTAAGCGCTTTCCGCTTGTTTCTGAACATTTGCTATGGCTGACAATTCCAGGCCGATATCCTCCTGATCCTGGCTGGCTACGATGCTATCGCGATGATCGAGAATTAAAATTTTACGATTATATCCCAAATCAATAGTTTCCAGAAGCCGGCTGAGCCTGTCGGCAGGGACATGAAGCAGCACATACCCTTCGGGGCTGCGTTCCATTAACGGTACGGGACGGATGACCAGCAGCTCATTCTGTCCGGGATAGGTATTGGGGGAGAGGATCGATGCATTGTCCTGTTTCACAGCTTGTTCTAGAATAGCTTTATATGGAGACTCGGATAGCGGGACAAACCCGAATCGGTTGGAGTAAACCTTGCCGAATTGGTTATAGATGACGGAAACGTCGAAATCCAGATCGGTATGACCTCCGAAATTGATGGATCGTATCGACGACAAGCGACGACTCATCGAAGGTCTGCACAGACATTCCTTCGCGAATCGACTTTTCGATGACCGGACTCGTGGCGATTTGGATCGCCGATTGATGCAGTTGGTTAAGAAACGAATCTACTTCCCGTCCGATCTGTTTTAATATAATCTGATGATTGAGAACGACCTCTTCCTGAATATTTTTGACGCTCAAATGAGAGGACGCCATTCCGAGCGCAAGCAAGGGAATCAGGCTGGCAGCAATGGAAAAAGAGATCAGCTTTTGTTTGAAAGTCATTGTACTGGAGAGTAGGCGCAATCGCTCTATTAATCTCTTCATCATGCTCTCCTTCGGACGAATGATATTAGTATAATTTCATTTATTATAAAAGGATAGTCCGGATAACTCAATGCTGGATCAACCAAGTACAGGAGAGTGATCGGCAATATGAAAAAGACCCTCGAAACACGGCTTGGGATAGTTATCCCATGGTTGGCCTTAACGGCTTTGGCCGCCTGCTCCGCTGCCGGTTTCCCGGCACCAGACAGGGAGAGCGAGCGCCGAAGCATGAAAATTACGGCCATTGATTTCGAATGGGATGCGGTGCCCGAGCATGGAATCGGCTTGAACATGATCAATGAGCGGTTTCAGGTCGATTACCGCCCGACCTTTTATTTGGCGGACCGTTACTACGACAAACTCGTATCCGTGCTCACCTCCAATCGCATCCCGGATATTATCTCTTTCCCTAACGACAGCCTGAAATTTATACAATTCGCCAAGCAGGGGCTGTTCTTGCCGCTCAATGAATATATCGATACTTATTCGACATTCCAAGCTGTTCCGCCTGCAATGTATGAGCGGTTTTCTGTAAACGGAAACATATATGGCATTCCTCAGTATTACCCGAGCTACAATATGACGCCGATCATCCGCAAGGATTGGCTAGATAATCTGGGTTTATCCATGCCAACCAATTTCGAGGAATTGAAGCAGGTGGCTATTGCTTTTGCCCATGACGATCCGGACGGCAACGGCAAGGACGATACATACGGTATTGTAACGGGCAGAAATTACTATCCGGATTACGGCTTCGGGGCGTATTGGGATTCGGCGGCCTGGCTGCATAAGAATGAAGCCGGAGATTACATTCCCGGCTCGATCTCGGAAGGCTTTAAACAACAAATAGCGATTATGGCCGAACTGTATGCCGAGGGTGCACTGGCGAAAATTTTCCGTTCATGACCTGGAACCAGCTGAACGAGGAATTCTATAGCGGCAAGGCCGGGATCTATATCGGAGCGCCCAATGGGATGATTCAAGAGCTGATGAAGCAATTGGTCGCGGCTCATCCGGAGGCGGAGGTCGTCCCGGTCCCTCCGTTTACCGATCCGAACGGACGGCGGGGCTTCCTGGCCACGGAAGGCTTCATCGGCATTACGGCGTTATCTGGGAATCTATCTGGAGACTCGGAAAAAATTGAAACGATTCTGGAGATGATCGATTTCGGGCGCAGGTATTATTCGCTCGAGGAATTAACGCCGGACAACCCCGATTTCGACTGGTATATGGGTTATGTTGGGCAAGGATATGATTATGTGCACGGGAAAGTCGTTGCCAAGGAAAACTCCTTTAGCCAAGGGTTAGCCCCCGTAACTTACTTTGTGGACAGCTTCGAATGGGTGCCCGAAGGCAAAAACCCTCAATATCACAAACGCTATATATTTCCGCAGACGGCAGAGCTTTCGGAGCGGCTGGAGCAAATGTGGACGGACAGCGACAAATACATAAGCCCGCTTTCCGGCACCTATTCTCCGACTCAAGAAGAGAAAGGTGCGGCTCTTCATCAATGGCTGCGGGATGAACAGATCAAAATCATTCTCGGATTAAAGCCGTTGGAGGAATGGGATGATCTGGTCGCCCAGTATATGAGAAGAGGCGGCTCGCAAATGATAAAGGAATTTAATCAGGAAATCAGGCAGAAGGGACGGCAGGATTATTGGGAATAAGGTTAAAGCGCCGGTAAACTAGCGAAGGGCAGGGGATAGGTCCCCGCCCTTCGCTAGTTTTATCTTTATTTTCCCCCTTTTATCCTTGTTTGCCCATGCCCGGATTTAAAGGAGAATTGCAGTTAAACCGCGGCGGTGGTTACATGGATTTGAATTTATCAGACAAGGGGGATAGTTAATCGTGAATGTGCAATCGGGTCGCTCCAATACCCGCATGACCTTGGAACGGCCGCCGGAGCCTTCCAGGGGGCTCGCCCGGGGATGGATTAGCCGGAAAACCGATTTGCGAAAAAACAAATGGCTCTATCTGTTGTTTCTGCCCGTTTTCATATGGTATGTGCTGTTTGCCTATTGGCCTATGTATGGGCTGGTCATCTCGTTTCAGGACTATAACATCGTCAAGGGCATTGCGGGCAGCGACTGGGTAGGATTCAAGCATTTTAAAGATTTTTTCAATGATCCTTATTTTTTCCGGCTCATCCGCAACACCTTTCTGCTTAACTTCTACGGGCTTCTCTTCGGATTTCCGGTGCCGATTCTGCTGGCGCTCATGTTCAACGAGATCCGCAGCTTATGGCTGAGGAAGCTTTCGCAAACGATCAGCTACTTGCCGCATTTTATATCCACCGTTGTTGTTGCGGGGATGGCGCTTACGTTCCTGTCGCCGAGCAGCGGCATGATTAATGTGCTGATCAACAAGCTGGGATGGGAAAGCATCCATTTCTTCCAGGAGCCTGAATGGTTCCGAACGATCTATGTCGGTCTCGGCATTTGGCAAAGTGCCGGCTTCTCCGCGATTATTTACTTCGCGGCCTTATCCGGAATCAGCCCGGAATTGTATGAGGCGGCCCGCATGGACGGCGCCAACCGCTGGAATCAGATGCGCTACATTACGCTGCCGGGACTTGTCCCGACGATTGTCATTCTGCTCATTCTGAACATTGGCGGTATGCTGGGGGCCGATTTCCAGAAAATTATATTGCTCTACAATTCGACCATTTATGAAACGGCCGATGTACTGAATACTTACGTTTACCGCAAGGGGCTGCTCGATTACAACTTCGGTTTTGCCACTACGGTAGGCTATATTGAAAACGATTATTTCCGCGATCCCTTCCCGACTCTGAAATATCCGGATAATGATTTCAAGCGGTTCACGGAACTGAAGGGTCAAATTGATACTTACGTGGAAGAAATGACGGCCAAATTTGTTATCGGCAGAGAGCCGCTAAGCAAATTCGACGCTTTTGTCCAGCAGGTGGAGAAGATGGGACTGAAAGAAATGCAGGAAATTCAGGATCGGGCGTACGAACGCTACAAGGAAATGATTAAATAAGCTAAAGGAGTAGATATTGTGAACAAACCAGGGATGTTTCGTTTATGTTTATTCAGTATGCTTATAGGTTTGCTGCTCCTGCCTGGTCCGATGGCCGCGCTGGCAGAGGGGGAGGGGGCCGGGCAGGCTCCCCTTGCACCGGAAGCTGCGAAAGTCAATCTGGCCGAGGGCAAGCCGTATACGGTTAATGAACCGGCGGACGGCCAATATCCGGATGCCGGTGGCAAACTGACCGACGGCCAAATTGGCCGGGCCGACTATACAGATGAAGCTTGGGCCGGATTCCTGCGTGGATCGTCGCGGGAAATCACGATAGACCTGGGCGGAATGCATTCGGTCGAGTCCATCCGGGCCGGATTTCTGCAGCAGCCGGAATCCGCCATCCGCTACCCGAATGCCGTGGCGATATTCGTCTCCAACAATGGAGTGCATTGGACCGCATTGAAGCATGCCGGTCCGCCGGTGCCGTTCTGGATCGGTCCGGCGCAGAAGCATACTTTCGAGTGGAACGGACGGATTGATGGCGTTCCGGGGGCGAAAGAACAGACAGAATTGGCTTATACCCGCTATGTTAAAGTTCAGTTTCAGACCGCCCTATGGGTATTTGCCGATGAAATCGAGGTATTGGGGTACGAAGGGCATGTGAAAGGGGCGAAAGTGCCGAAGGCCGATAAGCCGGAATACCTTCGTCCCGGCGACCGCACAGGCGGGATATCCGATTTGCTGCTGCTGTACAACGGACACTACGATAACGGGCTCGGGGACTGGACGAAGGAGAACCTCGTTCCTTATTTAGCCTATGTAAATAATGAAGGTGAACCGCAAGACTGGTTTTTTGACGGAATTTTATATTTGGGGCTCAGCTCTCCTGAAGGGCGGGCTTACGAAATGTCGCTGAAGGCGTCCAACTGGGACGACTGGAAGTGGTATCTGGACAAAACGTTCGCCGATGGCGGAGATCTGGACGAGTTGAATGAGGCGGTTGCTTATGTGGAGGATCGACTCGGGAAACGGAAAGAGCCGTATCCGGTTGTGCTGATGATCCCGTATCCGGCTGAACCGCAAACCAACTTCGGCGACGTGGACGGTGATGGAATAACGGAGAATTTCAATGCCGCCGAAGTCGGAGCAGAGGCCTCGTTGGCGAACAAGAAGAAGGCGGCTGCCTGGTATATCGACCAGGTGCTGGAGCGTTGGGCTGCCAAAGAATACGGGCATTTGCGCCTGGCCGGCCTGTATTGGCTGAACGAAGAGGTGGCGCCGGACAGTACGGGCGATGCGGAATTGCTCCGCTATGCGGGAGAGCTTGTTCATCAGCATTCCCTGAACTATTTCTGGATCCCCCGCTACCATGCGTTTCAGTTCTTTACATGGGATCAACTCGGGTTTGACGCCGCCGCTTATCAGCCTAACCACTTCTTCCAAAAGGAAAGCAGCGCCGACCGTATTCGCGATGCGGCCCAATGGGCGAAGCAGCTCGGCATGGGAATGGAGCTGGAATTCGATGAGCGGATCCTTACAGAGCCGGACGCGGTCCAGCGGTACTTTAACTATCTGGACGGAGCCAATTTGTACGGATACCTGAAGCATACCTTTAAAGCTTATTATCAAGGCAATAACGCATTGCTGCAGGCCGCACGGCACCCCGATCCGGAGGTTCGCGCCAGCTATGATGTGATGTATCAGTTTGTAAAAGGGAAGTACAAAGGCGGCAAGTGAACGGCCGCGCCTGCTATGGTTTCCCGGGTTTTAACGAGGGCTGTCCTTAAGGACAGCCCTGAGTCTTTTGCATTAAAATGGAAATAATTTTCCGACCTTCACCTTCTAGATGAACGTTTAACTGGATTTCATACAGTTAGTTTGCTCCTCTGGAGCGAAAGATGGAAACTAACTGGAAAAACTACAGCTAGTTTGTGCAAAAAAGGCGATTTCAGCAAAAAGCCTTGATTCTAAATGTAGTTTTTCCATCTAGTTTAATCATTTTCCACCATTCGCTTGAATTTACCTACATAAAATACAGTTAGACCGTGTAGGAACCACCACAGGCAATGGGTTTCTATCAGTGCACTCTGCGAAAGTTGAGTGTTAAGCTTTAGCGTCTTGAACTTCAAATGCTATTAGGTGAATAACATCCTTCAATCGCGGTCGCTCATCCATGAAATACTCCGATTGGAGTTTTTCTCATATAATGAAAAAACGGTATTCTTTGGTAAAATAAAAATACTCGGGAGCAATTATTTTTGTCTTCTTAATATTATCATTGTTTGCCTATGTAAGAGGCGTTCGGGAGGTCGAAGATGAAAGTTAAGCTTGTATTATTTTTGTTGACTCTTTTAACTGCAGTATGTACTGGATGTGCGGAAAAACAGCCAGTTGAAAAACCAAAATATACTTTCACGGGGAAAACGGTTTCATTGGTTAAGCAGAACAACTATTCTATAGATGGAGTTAGGATTCGTTATACACTGCAAGTAGAAAATTTTAACCCAACGGATGAAGCATTTAAGAAATACAATGAGATGTTTGGGGAGCATGGGGAGTATAAACATTTTGAAATCACAAAAAACACAAAAATCTATGATAGCAACAATCAACCAATTGGACCGGAAGACATCAAAATGAATCAAGAGATTAGCTTCTCGGTTGAATTCATTAACGATCAAGCACTTCATGCGTTAGAAATACGGGAATTATAACGAGGATACGGTCGATGATGATTCAATCGCGAGAGCTGCGGAACGGGCGGCGCAGAGGACTTGCTCCGTACCTCCACGCCCCGTGAGCTTTAATGCTTCTTGGCTTCTAGGATTTGCCGATCAGCAGCGACAATAAGCCGGCGGCAATGAGCGGTCCGACAGGAACTCCGCCGAATAAAGCGACGCCCAGTACGGTGCCGATCAACAACCCGGCTACGACGGTCGGCTGATTAGACATGAGCGCCGCTCCACGACCGCCCAGGAAGGCAACCAGCATGCCAATTCCAATAGCGAGAAGCGATTTCCAATGCAGGAACGATTGCAGGATCGTCTGAAGCGACAGTTTGCCGCTCGCCATAGGGGACATGACGCCGATTGTGAGAATGACAATGCCCACGCTTAAGCCGTATTTTTCGATCCAGGGGAACGTCTGGTGCAAATTCATGACCCGCAGCAGCAAGAGAACGATCATGGCAATGGAAACAGGCGTGTTGTTGCTGAACAGCCCAAGTGCCGCAAAAGCCAGCAGCAGAAGAGAGGTAGTATCGACATTAGCCATCGGAAGTTGCTCCTTAGCATCATATAGTTTCATTTATCGCATAGCATACATGTCGTTTTCCCAAAGATCAAGTTTTCCCCGGATCCGGCTACTTGTAACAATGGATTTTTTAATAAAAAGTCTCATGCAACTGGCAAAGCGAACGGCATCCGGATTGCGGACCTAATGGATCGGCAGCAGTTCGAGACCAAGCTGTTCCGCTGGTGAAGGAGAAGAACGATGTAATCGAGCGCGTATCCGGAAGCCAGGGTCAGATGGCTCTGTCATGCCCTTACGTCAGAGTCTGGCAAGCGTAGCGGCTGATGCGGTTCTACCATTGCTACCCGCCATTCGCAGACTTCGATCATCCCGATGTTTTTGTAAACTCTTCGGGCAGCAGGATTACTATAGAATAAATATGGAAATTTCCCTTCCTGCAATAACGATTCAAACAAGCCAATCAGCACTTCCGATCCATAGCCTTGATTACGGTATTCGGGATGAGTCACGACCCCAATCACGATGGCGCTGTTTCTGGATTCTCTGACCGTTCCGCAGGAGGAAATCATTCGACCGTCCAGGCTCAAGTATACCGTCCGGTCGCTCGTTTCTCTTAATCTCTTCATTTCTGTTTTGATATAGTCGTCTCTAGTCGCAGTCATTTCGTATTCTTTCGTGGAGGATAACAAATCATAATGCTTCCCGGCTTCCTCTTCGCTGCTGATGGTATGGAGCTTAAGCTCGGGGTACCTCCTTCGCGCCTGAATTCGCCTGACAACTCCCATATGAGAGAGTGAATCGCTTCTAACCTTGACCAGGGGCATAAATTTCTTCATCCAACGGCTGGGTCCGGACAGTTTAGAGTATGTAAGCCGGTTCAGTACGCCTTGATATCCGCTAATCCCTCGATCCGTTCTGGAATAATAAGTAACATTGTTGAAATTATTCAGCAGAAGGGAATAGAGCTGCCCGTCCTCATATTCTCCATACGCATGAAAGGACGGACCTTCATAATGATGATCGATTAATTCATTAATCAGAAAGTAATAGTCGGCCGCATCCGGACCGAATAGCTTCAGGACCAGATCGTGATGTTCCTTGGTCAGTTTTATGATGTCCACGAGAATCACCTCGTTATCTTATATTAGTAGCCGAGCTTGCGCGCTCCTTGAATGCGCCTACTGGTTCCTTGATGTTTATTGGGCCGCGTACCTATATGTATTGTTAGAGTAGGGCTGTATCTCGGCAGGGGCATTGATGGTGAATGATTTCTTCCAGCGAGTTCGCTCCCAGGGGTGTAAATGAAAAAACTGCAATTCTGCATGCTTTTGGCCGGTTGACCCCGTGTCCGCAGCAAAGCCTGCAAAAATATATCTTTTTTCTCGTTCCAGGGGGGATAGGGTGACTTGAGACCGAAATTAATGTGCTTCCTCGCTATAGTGGATGCCTGATGTCTGCTTAATAGAGAAATGGTCAATACTGCCGAGTAAGAACGTTAATAGGGTGGGAATGACCATGTGGACCTCATTAAGCAGCAAGGATAACATGATTCACGAAGGTGACTCCCGCGCCTTCGCTTGGGCTTTGTCCTCCACCAGTGGACATTATCATTGAGTAATTATACACATTACTTTTTCCAGTTCCCGGCGGGGGATCTCCCCTCCAACAATATATCAAAAGAACGCTTCGTGAATGATTTCACACCTTAAAAATTAAAAAAAACTGTCTTGACTTCTTGTGCCACTATAATATTCCCGCACAAGATGACATCTGCAGGTAATCTGCTTTCCATCCCTTCCATCTTACATCGCCACTCAGCGTACAGGAACTACGTGCAACGGTAAAAATCCCGAAAAAACGCTAAGCCCGACAGAATTGCAGCACGGCAGGCCAGGGTTGATATCCCATCCATTTTATCTATTTATTTCCACAACTACTATGGATTTTTTGCTTATAACTAAAATCTCTGATGAAAAAGATTCCTCACTGTACAGCGAAAGGTCTGTATGATCTTCGGGTAAACATCACCGTGCAAATGGAATGGAACAACGAATGCGATTGGTGATCTATTTCGGTTATTGACGGGAAGAGAAGGATTGGTCTATCATTAGCTATGAATATAAAATAAAATTATTCATACAATCATATTTGGGGTGACAGCATCATGGCGAGAAAGTTTAGTGATCACGAGAAGGAGAGAATTCGCGAGCGGCTGGTGGAGGCGGGGAAGCAATGCTTCGGCTTGTACGGGCTGAAGAAAACCAGCATCGAGCAGTTGACCAAGGCGGCGGGAATTGCGCAGGGGACCTTCTATTTGTTCTTCCCGTCCAAGGAGGAGTTGTATTTCGAGCTGTTGGAGCTTGAGGAGGAGAGGGTTCGCCGGCAGCTTCTGGAGGAGACGGAGGAATCCGGCAGAATGGACAAGGAAAAGTTGGTCCGCTTTCTGCGGAAATCACTGACGGTGATAGGGGAAAATCCGTTTTTTCGCCAGTTATACGAGGAAGATGTAATGGAGCAATTGGTAAGGAAGCTTCCTCCCGAGAAGCTAGCCGCCCATTTTGACAAGGATGCGGATGTTGCTATGCCTTTTGTCCGCCGCTGGCAGGAGGAGGGATGGCTGACCTCTCAGCGCCCGGAAATTATCGTCAGCCTGATTCGCTCGCTGATTCTGCTGACCCTGCAGAAGCGGATGATCGGGGAAGAGGTATTCGATGAGACGATGGAATTGCTCATTCAACTGATAGCGCAAGGGTTGACCGCCGAATAGGGGAGGGGACGATTCATGATTGAGGTTAACCGGTTGACTTATACCTACCCGGGAGCCAGGATCCAGACGATCAAAGGCATCGATTTTCATATTTCCCGGGGAGAAATTTTCGGCTTTCTCGGTCCTTCGGGAGCGGGCAAGAGCACCATTCAGAAGGTGTTGATCGGAGTATTGAAGCAGTATGGAGGGAGTGTTCGGGTGATGGGCCGGGAGCTGAACCGCGCTAAGCCGGACTATTTTGAACGGATTGGGGTGGCCTTTGAATTCCCTAATTTTTATTCCCGGTTTACCGCTTTGGAGAATTTGAGCTTCTTCCGTTCTCTGTATTCGTGCAAAACAGAGGAGCCCCGGCAGCTTCTGGCCAGGGTGGGCTTGGAGGATCACGCCCGCGACAAGGTGTCCGGCTTTTCCAAAGGAATGAAGATGAGGCTGAACCTGTGCCGGGCTCTGTTGAACCGGCCGGATCTGCTGTTCCTGGATGAGCCGACCTCCGGACTGGACCCGGTTAACGCGAAGCTGGTGAAGGACCTGATCCTGCAGCAGAAGGCGGAAGGCAAAACCGTTCTGCTGACGACGCATAACATGAACGCGGCCGAGGAGCTCTGCGACCGGGTAGCTTTTATTGTAGACGGGCAGGTTTCGCTCATCGATTCCCCCCGGGAGCTCAAGCTGAGAAGGGGCACGAAAAAGCTGGTGGTGGAATACACGGAAGGCCAGGATCGCAGAACGGAGGAGTTCCCTCTCGCCAGACTCGGGCGCAATGACCGTTTTCTGGAGCTTATCCGGGAGAAGCCCATCGAGACGATGCACAGCCAGGAATCGACTTTGGAGCGCATTTTTATCGATGTCACAGGAAGGAAGCTGGATTAATATGCGAAGAATGCTCAACGCTTGGGGACACGATATCCATTTTCAGGTCCGTCAAGGCTTCTATTTGGCCTATTTGCTCATCACCGTAATGTACTGTCTGCTGCTGTCTCTCGTCCCGTCTGGCGCCAGAGCCGATGTTTCCGTTCTTGTCGTTTTCTCCGATCCGAGCGCACTCGGCTTTTTCTTTATCGGCGGGATCGTGCTGCTGGAGAAAGGACAGAACATCTACGATAACCTGTTCGTCACTCCTCTGCAGGTCGGAGAATATATGGCGGCCAAGACATTATCCCTCGCCATGCTGTCTACGTTAAGCGCAGCTGCCGTTCATCTGTCGGCCTTCGGTTGGGAAGGCTTCAGCTTGCTGTTTTTGGCGGGAATATTATTGACCTCGGCATTCTTTACCTTGATCGGCTTGGGGCTCGCTGTCCGCTGCGGGACGTTGAACGGTTTTTTTCTCGCTTCTCCGTTTCATCCGCTGACCATATGGGAGGTGCTGTATGGGCTTGCGGTACTCGTGGTGGGGATCGGATTGGCTTATCTATGGGCTAAACGCTCCTTCATCAACCATATCGTCTTGAAAATAGGGGGAAGGGGCCAATGAATAAATATGTTTCACTATCCGCCGCAGACGCGAAAAATATTGCGCGCGATCCCATGCTGGTCCTCGCCGTTTTCGGCCCGCTTATTCTCGCTGTCGCCATTCGCTATGGAATGAAAATATTGTCCGGGTGGCTGCACCTCACCTTGGCCTTCGACCTGACGGTCTATTATGACCTGATTCTGATCGAAGCTCTCCTGCTTATTCCGCTGATGCTGGGAGTGATCGCCGGATTTCTGATGCTGGATGAGAGAGACGAGAATCTGATTGCTTACTTTGCCGTGACGCCGCTGACCAAATCGGGGTATTTGCTTTACCGGCTTAGTTCTCCCGTGCTGCTATCCGCCGCTTACACGGTTTTCTTCGTATACTTCACGGATCTGGTGCGCGTCCCCGTGGCCGCTCTTCTTCCGTTAACGCTGCTGCTTGCCTTGCAGGCTCCGGTCGTTGCTCTGCTTCTGCTGGCTTTTGCAGCGAACAAGGTGGAGGGAATGGCATTGTCCAAAGGAATTGGAGTAACGATGGCCGCCCCCTTGGCTATCTATTTCGCCCCCGAACCCTGGTCCTGGCTGGCTTCCGTGCTGCCCACCTTCTGGATAGCCAAAGCCTATTGGGCCGGAATGGAAGCATGGTCCGGCGGCACGTTCTTTATTTATTTGGCCGCTTTCGCGTTCTATTCCCTGCTGGCGGTCTGGCTCTATCGCCGTTTTGAGCAAAGAAACGATTGATCCTTGCGGGCTCGTTAGCCGCGAAAACGGGCCCGAACCCCCGCTAGTACCCACGAGTACCCACGGGTACCCTCGACTCTCCTTCGATCTCGCTTCGAGCTCCCCCTCGAACCAACCACACACCTACCCAAACCTACCCAAACCTACTCCTTGAATCTCCCACGAACCTGATACGAGCTTTTCGCGAACGACTCTCGAACGACTCTCGAACGACTCTTGAACGACTCTCAGCGAATATCAAATGATTCTCGAACGATTCTCAAACGATTCTCAAACGACTCTCAGCTACCCCTCCTTCAAAATTCCTTCGAATTTCCCTTTCATTTTTTCAAAGTTAAACCTGCGAACTGTTATTTTCTGGTTGACGGCCAATCTTCTTCGAGATAGAATAATACAAAACAATACAAAATATTAATTAACAATACTAAACAATTGGATGAAATTGGTGATTACATGAATAAACCGCTGTTTACAGAGGAAAGAAGGAAGCGGATTCTGGAGCAGATTCAAAGAGAGGGACGGGTTCAAGTGAAGGAATTGGCCGTCCTCTTCTCCGTCACGGAAGACGCGATTCGCAAGGATCTTCGTTTTCTCGATCAGCAAGGGCTCGTCCAGAAAACATATGGCGGAGCACTGCTGCCTTCCAAAGCCTCTTCCTTCATCGCCTACAAGGATAGGGGTGGAACCGAATCGAAGAAGCCCTTCGCCAAGGCGGCCGCCGCGCTTATCAAGCCGGGGGACACGGTGTTTATCGAATCGTCCAGCTATACCAATCTGATGTTTTACGAGATGGAGCCGATGCCGGGAGTGACGGTCGTGACGAACAGCATTCACGGCTTATCGGAGCTCGCGTCCAAGGTGAAGCTGATTCACGTAGGGGGGACGATTCACCCCGAGGATGAGTCCGGCTATGGTTTTTTTGCCCTGCAGACGATTCAACAAATCAACTTTGACAAATGCTTCCTGCGAACCTCCGGCATTTCGCCCGATTGGAAGGTGAGCGCCGCTCTGCAGGACAGCCTGGAGCTCAAACAGACGGTGATCCGTCATTCGAAGCAGAAAATTTTGCTGATTGGAAGAAACCATTGGAACCGCGTCCACCGCTATAACGTTTGTGAGCTTGGAGAGATGGATGTGGTGCTGACGGATACTGACGATGAGAAGATTCTGAGCAAGCTGGCGAGACAGGGAATCGATGTCATTTCGGTTGATCAAAGCATACCGTCCGGAAGATGAAAAGGGCTTGCAGAAATAATGATACCGTGATCACCTGCAGATAACATATCCGACCTGGATACTTTTCCATATAAACTTTATACTCCATGAAAGAAATACGGTTTGGACCAGCGAAGTTTATATCAAACTAGAAAGCCGGCATCAGCCGGACTGGCTGCGGGATATTTTCTTTCGATATCGAATGAAGCTGCGGAATTCTCTATTAATCATGCGAGGGGGACCAAGAGATGGAACCGAAATGGCTGGAATGGGCCAAGCAGATCCAGGCTATTGCGCAGGCAGGTCTGACATATTCCAAGGATGTCTACGATTTGGAGCGTTTCCAGGAACTGAGGAAGCTGAGCGCCGAGATTCTGTCCGAATATACCGGTACCGATATGCAAACCGTGACCGAATTGTTCGCGAATGAAACCGGGTATGCGACTCCGAAGGTCGATGTGCGGGGAGTCGTCTTCCGGGAAGGCAAGCTGCTGCTCGTCCGGGAGAATCTGGATGGATGCTGGTCGCTGCCGGGCGGATGGGCAGACATAGGCTTATCGCCCGCCGAAGTGGCGGTTAAGGAAGTGCGAGAGGAATCCGGATACGAGGTAGAGCCGGTCAGGCTGCTGGCAGTTTGCGACAAGAAGTTTTATCCTCACCCCCCCTCTCCTTATCATGTTTATAAAATATTTATTCTCTGCGAGCTGGTCGGAGGGGAAGCACTTACCGGAACGGAGACGTCCGAGGTCGGCTTCTTCGGGGAGAATGAACTGCCGGAGCTGTCCGTGGAACGAAATACCGAGTCGCAGGTGAGAATGATGTTCGAATATGCGCGGCATCCGGAATGGCCTGCTTATTTAGACGGAATTGGAGGGGAAGCGAAATGAGCATACCGTGGAAAATGGAACGAATATCGATAAAAGGAAGCAACGAATGGAACGAAGACGAACTGATCGTGAACGATTCCCTGGCATTGTATGGTGTCGTGGACGGATCAACGTCCCTGATCCCTTACCGGGGGGAGAATGGGGAAACCGGAGGCAAGCTGGCTTCCAGGTTGATCCGTCAGTATATGGAGTCTCTGGGCGATGACCAAGGAGCTGTGGTTCGTCTGAACGAAGCGGTACTGGAGGCTAACCGTCGGCTGCGGGAGGAGATGGTGTCCAGCGGGATCGATATCTCCGACAAGCGCCAGCTGTGGACCGCGGCCTTGGCCGCCATCCGAATCCACGACCGGTATATTGAATATGTTCAAGCCGGGGACTGCATGCTGATCGCTGTATATAAGGATGGAACGGTGCGTGTCGTTACGCATGATTCAGTGGCTCATATCGATAGGGAGACGAAGCAGCTATGGCAGGAAGGCATCCAGGGGGGAATGACGACCCGGGAGGAGCTGAGGGAATATGTCATCCCTACGATCCAGCGCAATCGGTTGAAATTGAACACCTTGGAAGGGTATTCTGTAGTCAGCGGAGAGCCTGAGCTAGAGGATTTACTGGAGTACGGACGGATTAGCCGGATTCAGCTTCAAGGCCTCCTTCTGATTACAGACGGTCTTTTTTTGCCGAAGGAGAAAGGAGAGTCGGCTTCGGACTTCCATGAATTAACGGAGCGAATTATGCGGGAAGGACTGGCGGCTTATGCCGACTGGCTGATTTCTCTGGAAGAAGAGGACGCGGACGGAAGGAAGTATCCGAGGTTCAAAAAATCCGATGACAAAACGGGAATTTGGATTCAATTGGAAAACTAAACGGAAACGCTATGAAAATATGGACGGGGTCAAGCTGAATAATTCGTTCAGCCAACTGCGGAAATGGCAGAAGGAAAGAAGGGCCAAAAGGAAGGATTTATCCTATCAGATTCCGCAGGCTTCGCCCGATCTGGATTATTTGCATCGCAATCGGAAGGAGATGTCGATCACATGGATCGGACATGCAACCTTCCTTATCCAAATGGGCGGATTGAACATCATCACCGACCCGGTCTGGGCTAACCGGATGGGCTTTGCCAAACGGCTGGCCCCACCGGGGCTGGATATTTCCCAGCTACCGGATATCGATGTGGTGCTGATTTCACACGGACACTACGATCATCTGGATTTTCCTTCCTTGCGAAGGCTGCCAGGAGCTCCCGCCATCTATGTACCGGCCGGCTTGCGGAACAAGCTGCGGAGGAAAGGCTATAGAGAGGTGGAGGAGCTATCCTGGTGGCAAGACATCAGCAGGGACGGGGTGACGTTTACGTTCGTGCCGGCGCAGCATTGGACCCGCCGCACACTGATGGACACGAACACCTCCCACTGGGGAGGCTGGGTCATCAGTGCTCGGGGAACCGACCGGGGGAAGACGGCTTCGGTTGGTCGGGAGGCGTCTCCGGTAGTCGGGGAGGCGTGTGCACAAGGCCGAGAGTCGTCTCTGGGAGTCGAAGAAGCGTGCGCGAAAAGTCGGGAGGAGTCTCCGGTAGCCGGGAAGGCGGCTACGTTAGGTCGGACATCGCCGCAGGTGGTTTATTTTGCTGGGGACAGCGGCTATTTCCGCGGCTTTCGGGAGATCGGCCGGCGATTCAACATCGATTATGCGCTCCTACCGATCGGGGCTTACGAGCCGGAGTGGTTCATGTCGACGCAGCATGTGACCCCGGAGGAGGCCGTGCAGGCCTTGGAGGACTGCGGCGGCCAAGTGATGGTGCCGATGCATTACGGCGCCTTCCGGCTCGCGGACGATACGCCCAAGGAGGCACTGGATCGGCTGCACGCCGAATGGCAGCGCCGCGCACTGCCGCCGGAACGCCTCCGCTGCCTCCGGCACGGCGAAACGCTTCGCAGCCGCTAGCGTGCCGCTTCCGCAACAGCGCGGGTGGATGAGCGTAAGGGGGCTGCGTGGAGGAAGCGGGCGGAGCTACCACGGGCGTGGGCGGGGCCGGCATGCGGACGCGGGCAACGAGGCGGTAGCAAGGCTGCAAAAGCGTGAGCGAGGCAAGCGTGCGGAGGCGCGAGGTAGAGGCGGAGTTGCCGGAAGAGGCTGGTTTTCGCATTTGAAAATCAGAGCGAAAACCAGCGTGTTCATTTGTACGATATTTCATACAAAGATGCCCCTTCATGGAACTTTTGTGTCTATCGCATATCTGACTGTTTTCATACAAAATGCTCTCGTTCGCATCAAGCTATCAGCATTTATACTTCTAGTAGACTTTGCAAGGGGCCGGTATGAGAAACGTAAGTGCTATTTGGATGAACGATGTATGAACAATCGCATAGATAGTAGGTTTTTGTCCATGTCTGTTACTTGCATAGCATGGGGGTTGCCCGCCACATGTAGCCAGCTCTGCAATTTCGACTGCCGTCCCGATGCTGCTCCAAAGACAAGCAAAAGTGCATGTCTTTTTGCGAAAATCCGGTAAAATCCGGGAAAGACGAGCAAAACTGCAGGTCATTTTCCGCAAAACGCTGAAAATCAGTAAAATGGCTGAATTTACCTGCACTATTGCTTGTCTTTTGCTGATTTTTGCTAAAAACCTTCCAAAGACCTGCACTTTTGTTGGTCTTTGGAAGGTTTTTTGAGTGTACCTCTTATAAAGAGTTAAAAGATTCGTTCCAAGCTTAGCTCGCCTGTATTGCGGTCGGACAAAATCAACTTTCCGTCGTAGGAGTGGCCGGAGATGCTTTTGAACTTCAGTTTGTTGGTCGAGCCTTTCTGGATCAGCGATTTGACCATGGTGTCGCTTAAGGTTTTGCCGAATCTGGTTTTCTTCCAGATGACAAAGCGGCAACCGTGTTTGTAATTGCTGCAGCCGTAGCCTTTGCTGCCCATGAAGATCGTGCCGCCGCACCCGTGGCGCGGGCACAGCCCAATCACGCCGCCCGCCGCTCGCGAGGTCGCGCCTGCCGCTGCCCGCGTCTGTGCCGCGCTGCTGTCGCC
>NZ_JBHTIU010000010.1:0-132779 GCF_042677205.1 Paenibacillus residui | reverse complement strand
GTCGCCTCCCTAAGAAATACAATAATATATTGTAGGGTAGGACTCCAGTTTCGTTAGGGGGCCGTGGAGAAAATACATTTAGAATCAAGGTTTTTTGCTGAAATCGCCTTTTTTGTACAAACTAACTGCAGTTTTTCCACTTAGTTTCCGCCTTTTCGCTCCAGAGGAGCCAACTAACTGTAGTTTTGCATTTAGACCCCCATGCCTCTGGCCGCGGCACCATCAGATTGTGAAAATGGGTGGATTTTCAAGGTAGAATAGAGTTGAATTGCTTCAATAGTGTGAAATTTGAAAACTAACTGGATTTCATACAGTTAGATTTCTATATTCGGAAGAAATATGGAAACTAACTGGAAAACCTACAGTTAGTTTGCGCCAAAACAGCCGTTTCGCCCAAAGTTGCCCATTTTAACTGTAGTTTATCCAGTTAGTTTGATCATTTTCGCCCATTCGCTTGAATCTACCTGTACAAAATACAGTTAGATGTGCCGCTCCGCTTGTAACGATGCCTGCAGACGGTAAAACAGACGAATTTTCAAGGTAGACGTCCCTTCCGGAAAAGATGTCACCGGTACCTTCAAGCGGTACCGTCAGGCGGGCCGCAAAGTGATGTTCTTGTCAAGTCATCCTCCGGATACGGAAGATACGGGCTGTTCTCCGGACAAAACCGGAGTAGGACAAAATACTTAGACTAAAGATTAGTTTTAATGGGTTAATCAGTAATATATGGTACAGTTTCCGCATATAATCTTATCTCATTTACATGGCACATACCTCTATTAAACCAAGATGAACTATAGGTTTATGGACGAGATTCCCTTAAATCCCTGCCTATGCGGGCTGTCTTATTCCATCAGTGTCCGTTTGTGTTTGTTACGTCCCTGTAATATAAGCTTAATAATCATGTAATCCAAAAGTACTATTTGTCGAAAATATTAAATAGTATAATGAAATAAATTCATTATTCGCATAATTTTTCATCATGTCATACTACGGGAGGCGACAACATGAACTCGACACCGGTTATTTCATCAACACCCCTGTTTCCTGAAAGCGCTACCAGTCCGACGGTTTCGTCTAATCGGTCTAATCGCTTTAATCGGTTTAAGTGGCTATATTTGAGCCTGTCCTTGATTGGTATAGTCATTGTTAGTGCAGTACTTGGTTTCTACGCTTATATTGCATGGGTTCTGGCCAGACCGGTTATCCCTCCGCTACAGTCAAATCCCCTGCAGGCCGTCGGCTTGCCTTATGAGGAAGTTCAATTCCCCAGTGCCAATGAATCGCGGATAGTCGATGGCTGGTTTATTCCGGGCTCCTCCGCGACCACCGTCATTTTGTCCCATGGGTACGGAACGAACCGGGAAGAGCCTTGGGTTCCAAGCTACGAATTGGCGGCCGAAATCAATCGGCACCAATATAATGTGCTGATGTTTGACTATGGGTTTGTCCACCCGGACCGGCCATTTACCGGAGGGATCGTTGAGACTCAGGAGCTTCTCGGAGCGGTTAACTATGTGAAACAAAGGGGGGCCGAGCACGTTTTTATATGGGGCTTCTCCATGGGAGCCGGTACAGCCCTTCAAGCGGCTCTTAATACCGACTTGATTGATGGAATGATATTGGACAGCACCTTTATTCTGGACCCGGAAACGATGTTTTTCAATATCAAGCAGCAGGCCAGCCTGCTTCCCCGTTTCCCATCCATTGCCTTGGTCAGCATGTTTCTTCCCGTGTTTAATGGACATAGCTTCAAGGAAGTGCCCTATCGGACGGTGAATCAGACGTCCTATCCCATACCGATCTTATTGGTTCATAGCGAACAGGACGATAAGGCCCCTTATGAAACGATAACCCGGTTTTATGAGAATCAGAAGGATGAGCCCAGGACCAAGCTCTGGCTGCTGCCGGATGCCCCTCATGAGATGATTTTCCGCACCCATCCTGAGGAATATTTGCGCAGAACGTTTCAATTTCTCGAGGAAATTATACGGCCGGACAGCCTGACGGTATGATTCCATGAGCGAATATTGCCGGAACGGAAGGTTACGGGCGATTCCGGGTGTAATATAGGCACATAATTTAACAATCGGATGACCAAGAGGGCTGACTTTAACAGGCGGCCTTTTTGGCGTTGGACAATTATATTAACAGTCTCCCTTAAGAATATTTTAAGGGATCCCTTGCAGCTAGAGTGCTATATTAAGTGAGATTTCACAGATTATTGAAACGGGTGATTCGCATGAAAAATCTCACGAGCTACGGGATATTGTTAGGCAACATTGTCCTGCTGGTCCTGGGTCAAACCTTATTCAAGCTTGGACTTCAAAAAGCAGGCGGGCTGATCTGGACCAAATTAGCGACCTCGTTCTACATCTACGGAGGATTGGCGCTTTACGGCACGGCAACGGTGTTATGGTTTGTCGTGCTGTCACGATTACCTTTAAGCGTTGCTTATCCGCTTCAGAGTATAGCCTATGTCCTCGCGCTGCTTGTGGCCGGTCCGGTTTTCGGAGAAACGATCACGATTACGCGCTGGGTGGGGATCGCCATTATTCTGGTTGGAGTCTATATCGTTTCCAGATAATGGGCATCCGAGTTTTTCGAAATTGGCCCCGATTCGATTTCCAGCTATCTCCTTAAGAATATTTTAAGAGATATCGTATAATGGGAATGCTATATTAGTGGGAGAATCCGCCTGACGCCTAGACGGATAAATGATCGGAACTGAGGAGGGTTTAGTATGTTCGGAGGGACGATTCTTCTTGTGGATGACGAGAAGGAAATTATTGACCTCTTGGAGATATATTTGAAAAATGAAGGATACCGCCTGTTGAAGGCCAGCGACGGGGCAGAGGCTCTGGAGCTATTAAATACGAATGATGTTGATTTGATTATTCTGGATGTCATGATGCCGAACATGGACGGGATTCAAGCCTGTATGAAAATCCGGGAAGAGAAGCATATGCCCATCATAATGCTGTCTGCCAAAGGCCGGGAAATCGATAAAATTACCGGACTGAGCATAGGGGCGGACGATTATGTGACCAAGCCTTTCAGTCCTCTGGAGATACTGGCCAGGGTCAAGTCGCAGCTCCGCCGGTACAGGCAGCTCAACGTGTCGCCGTCCAAGAACGATAACGAGATGATCATCGATGATTTAGTCATCAATATTGCCACGCATAAGGTGACCGTGGACCAGAATGAAGTGAGATTAACCCCCAGAGAATTTTCCATTCTGGAGGTGCTGGCCAGAAACCGGGGAATCGTATTGAGCATGGAGCAAATTTATGAGGAAGTGTGGAACGAGCCCTTTTTTGAGGCCAATAATACGCTGATGGTTCATATTCGCAAAATTCGCGAGAAAATTGAGAAGGACCCGAGCAAACCTCAGTACATCAAGACGGTTTGGGGGATAGGTTACACCATCGAATAGCGGAAGAGGGGAGGGTCCGGAGGCGATCCAGATGAGAAATAAATTCATTCGCACCGTTCGCTGGAAGTTTATATTTGTATTCATCCTCAGCGTGGCATTCTCGGCTATTACTGTTTTCTTATGCTATCAACTGGCCCTCCTGCTGATTCATAACTCCACGGTTAGGTGGGTGGTGCACAATATTGGCTCTATCCCCGTTATGGTAGTCTGCGGCGGGATTCTCTTCCTGTTCTTCTTCTTCCTCCTAAGCCAGAGAATTATCCGTTATCTGGAGGAAATTACTCAAGGATTGCAAGAGATAGCCAAGGGAAATTTGTCTTACGAGATTGTCGCCAAATCATCGGATGAATTGGGGATGGTCGCGGAAACCATCAACACTATGACCAAGCAGCTGAAGAAATCGATTGAAGAGGAGAGGTTGGCCGAGAAGACGAAGAATGAGTTGATTACGGGGGTTTCCCATGATCTGCGCACGCCGCTTACCTCGATTCTCGGTTATCTGGAATTGATTGAGAATGACCGCTACAAGGATGAAGTCGAATTTCGTTATTACACCAATATTGCGTATGATAAAGCATTAAGATTGAAGAAGCTGATCGACGACTTGTTTGAATATACGTCCATTCATGACAAAGGGCCGCAGCTTGAGACCCAGGTCATAAATCTTAACGGGTTGTTAAAACAGCTCGCGGAAGAATTCAATCCGCTCCTGACCAAGGCGGGGATGACCTACCGCATGATGGCGAGCAGCGAGAAGCTGTCTGTCCAGGCGGACGGCAATCAGTTGGTGCGGGCCTTCGAGAATCTGATATCGAATGCCATTCGTTATGGCCGGGACGGGAAATATGTCGATATCCGGCTCAGTATGGACGGGGAAGAAGCCGTCGTACAAATCATTAATTACGGGAAACCCATTCCCGAGAAGGACCTCCCCCGTATATTCGACAGGTTCTACCGGGCTGAGAAGTCCAGATCCTCCCGGTCCGGAGGCTCCGGCTTGGGGTTGGCCATTACCAAAAGCATTGTAGAGATGAACGGCGGCAAAATAACGGTTGAAAGCAGCCGGGCACAAACGGTGTTCGAAACCAGATTTCCGCTTATCTCCTAACACCCTCTTTATTCATATAACTATTGTCGACAGAAAAGCCGTCCGGGCAGCCGGGCGGCTTTATTTTTACAGGAATAGAAAATGTGGAAGGAAATAGACGATATCGAGCCTATCCTGCAAAGCATGGGTATCGGCTTACGGAACTGAGAGACGTTATTGGGCGACAAAGGGCCGAGTTCGAATTCTTGCGGAACTGAGAGACGTTATTGCCTTCAAATTGCGAGGATTTTGCCTCTGATTTCTCAAATAGAGGCTCTGAGTTCCGCTACATTTTAGTGAAGACGCCGGATCAAAGAAATAAGGCTGCTGAGTTCCGTTACGGTGAGGGATGGAGCCTCGAAGGGATATTCGAATCATTTTCGGGTGCCATCAATTATTAATTTTTGTTAAGGATTACTTAAGCGCCCGATAAGAGGGAGCAAACGAGTCATTAATAAGTAGCTTGTATACTAATGCCATCAAGTCTTCCTGTAGGAGATGAATCCATGAACCGATCCAAAATCATTCTGATGGCGTTAATAGCCATTCTTCTGCTGGCTGCTTATTTGCGGGTTGACTTCCTGCGGTCGGTCGCGCATGAAATGCCCCATGACTCTATCAACTATGATCTCATGGTCCGGCAGCTTCTGGAGCAAGGAGTCTACGCTTATAACGATACCAGCCCGAATGCTCAGGTAACACCGGGGTATCCCCTATTCATGGCGGCGATCTACTGGCTGGCCGTCTACCAATTGAACGATCCGCTGCCCTGGATCCGGATGGCCCAGGTTGTGCTCAGCCTGTTGTCCGTATGGCTGATGTACAGTATCGCCCGCCAGTTATCCAATGCGGCAGGCGGTCTGGCCGCAGCATTCCTGGCCGCCATCTATCCGCCCTTCGTATGGGCGAACGGAGCCATCCTTACGGAAGTTCTCGGTATCTTCCTGCTGCTTTCACACATATGGGCCCAGATCCGGGTATTTCGCACTCCAACGGTGTCAATGGCTCTGGCCTCGGGTATCCTGTTGGGTCTGACGGTTCTGGTCCGGCCGGAATATCTGCCCCTGATTGCCGTTAATTACTTATTCTACTGGCTCTGGAAGAAGAATACGAGAGAGGTTCTGAAGCTGTTTGCTTTATCCTTAATCGGCCTGGTGCTTGTCCTTATGCCCTGGTGGATACGCAATGCGGTGACGCTGGACGAATGGGTGATTACCGCCACCCAAGCCAATCCGTTCAAAGCCGGAACCTACCCGTACAAAAACTATGATGACGGACTGGTGGATGAAGCCGGAAAAACCGAGATGGAAGTGGCCTGGGAAAGGTTGAAGACCGGATTTTCGACCCAACCGTGGCTGTTCGTTAAATGGTACACCGCCGGCAAGCTGCAGTACCTCTATGAGCATGTTTATTACGGCGGAGGCCACGAGCCTTTCTACAATGTCATTCCCGGGGTCCATCCGGATAGGGTTCATCATGCCCTGCTTTTTCCGGGAGTGCTGGCTGCGGTTGCCATTCTCCTCCGCTGGAGGCAGATGCCGACTCTGCTGGTCGTTATCATAGCGGCGATGACGCTGATTCGGCTCGGTTTTGTACCGGAATACCGGTATAACGTCATGACGATGCCTCTGATTATTATGATCGACTGCATTGTCGGCGTGAAGGCTTGGCAATGGCTGTCTGCCAAGCGGAGGCTTCACATGTCCAAAATCGAAGGATAAAGGGTGGGATGCTTCATGTCATTCTCTTCTCATAATTTGAAAGTGTTGATTATAGTGCCGGCCTTCAACGAGGCGAAACAAATCAAAGCCGTCATAGAAGATATCCGGGTCCATGCCCCATACGCGGATATTGTCGTAGTGAACGACGGCTCCGGGGACGACACTTTGCAGCAAGCTCTGCTGACCGGAGCAGCGGTCTTGAATCTGCCCTATAACCTGGGCATAGGAGGCGCTGTTCAGACAGGGTATCTGCACGCTATGAACGGAGGCTACGATATTGCGGTGCAAATTGACGGCGATGGTCAGCATGATCCGGCGGACTTACGTCAATTGTTGAGCGACCTGGTCAACAGCGGGGCGGATATGGTGATCGGTTCCCGTTTTCTGGACAAGGCAGGGTATCAATCGACCTGGATGAGGAAGATCGGCATTCGCCTCCTCTCGACTCTTGTCTCCAGGCTAACCGGACATCAGGCGACGGATACCACGTCGGGATTTCGCGTATGCGGGAGAAGGGCGATCTCCCTGTTTGCGCAATTATATCCGACGGATTATCCCGAGGTGGAGTCCCTCATCCTGTTGAACAATCACGGGCTCCGGTTTATTGAAACCCCGGTTACGATGCGCCGCCGGGCATTTGGAAAATCGAGCATCACAGCGCTCAAGTCGATGTACTACATGATTAAAGTAACGCTGGCAATCTTCCTTTCGCATTCGTGGAAGGCCGGGCGGGAGCAGCCATCATGACCGCTTATATCTTCTATCTTTGTTTCGGACTGAGCTTCGCTTTCCTGATCGCCATCCTTCGGCTGGTCCGGTTAAAAAAGCTGAAGGAGCAGTATTCCTTCTTATGGCTGGCATTAAGCGGCGTCATGATGGTCCTCTCCCTGTTTCCGTACGGGCTGGACTGGCTGGCTGTCCGGCTTAACGTTTCGTACCCTCCTTCGCTGCTGTATGTGTTGGCCGTTCTCGGGATATTGTTCATCTTGCTACATTTAACCGTAGCGGTATCCCGCTTAACCGAACGGACGACCAGGCTGGCCCAGTCGGCGGCGCTCTATGAGGAGAGGCTGCGACAATTGGAAGAAGGCCGGGGGCAGGAGGAGAATAAATAGCCTGGCCGTTGACGAAGAGCAAACAGAGAAGACATCAGTCAGGCACACCGTGTGTTCAGTTGTTTAAACTTACAGAAAATAAGAGGTGCACTATGTCTAAAAAACAATTATTTATGGTTGCCGCCGTCCTGGTTTTCGTGCTGGGAGCATGTGCGGGTTGGTTTTATTTTAAAGGAAAAGCAGAAACTCCGGCTCCAGCAGCAGGGCCTGCGGGCAGGGAGCTCAAGCAGGTAGTTTCGGTGGAACAGCTTCAGGATAAGTATGATGTCATCGTCGTCGGTACCGACCCGGAAGGAATCAGTGCGGCCGTTTCAGCTGCGCGCAATGGTGCGAAGACTTTGCTGATCGAAAATCGGCAGCGTGAAATACTGGGAGGCCTGATGACGGTCGGATGGCTGAACAGTATCGACATGAATTGGGACCGGACCAGCAAGCCCTTGCCCGGTCAGGAGCAGGATTATTTTAACAAAGGGATTTTTAGAGAATGGTACAAAAAAACAGAAGGCCATTCCTTTGATGTGACGACTGCGGCCAACGCCTTCTACGATTTGGTGAGCAAGGAGAGCAATATCGATCTCTACATGTCTGCACAAGACGTCAAGCCGATCGTTTCCGAAGGAAGCGCGAAGGCCGTGGAGGGAATTACGGTGACGAAAGCGGACGGATCGACACAGGACATTCTGGCGAAGTCGGTCATCGATGCGACGCAGGATGCGGACATTGCCGCGGCTGCCGGGGTGGAGTTCACGATGGGCCGCGAGGATATAGGGGACCCGAATTCGCGGATGGCGGTGACGGCTATTTTCCGCCTGAAGAATATGGATGACAAAGCCTGGAAGCTGATTGCCGATCGCTTGAACGGTGACGGAGACAGCAATACCGGCGTCAGCAAAATGTCCGCATGGGGATATGGGAAGGAAATGAGCGGCTATCTGCCGCTGGATAACGAACGGACCAAAATGCGCGGTCTGAACATAGGCCGGCAGCGGGACGGTACGATTTTGATCAACGCGCTGCACATCTTCAACATTGACGGGCTGGATCCGGAATCTCGCGAGGAAGGATTGGAATTGGCGAGGCAGGAAATTCCGAATGTGGTCGAATACCTCAAGCAGTACAAAGAATTTGAGAATGCGGAGCTGGATGCCATTGCGCCGGAGCTGTACGTTCGTGAGACACGACATATGGTCGGATTATATCGGCTTAGCATTATTGATTTATTGGAAAACCGCGACCAATGGGATCGCATAGCCTTCGGCTCTTATCCTGCGGATATTCAGCGGACCTCGCCTTCGGATGACGGCGCCATTGTTGTACATCCGATGAAGTATGCCGTCCCGTTCCGCAGCATTGTTCCGCAGGATGTCGACGGATTGCTGGTGGTCGGGCGGTCCGCCAGCTATGATACTCTGGCCCATGGGAGTGCGAGAGTCATCCCGACCGGAATGGCCGAAGGTCAGGCGGCCGGAGCTGCAGCGAAATTAGCGAAGGAGCACGGCGTCACCTTCCGTGAGATGGCCGCATCCAAACCGCTGATTGAAGAGCTCCAGAAGCGGCTGAATGAACAAGGAATGGAGCTGGAGCCTTATACCTTGGAGCCTCAGCCATACATGAAGCATAAGAATTATGCCGGACTTAAAGCTGCTGTTTATATGGGATTGGCTTATGGCTCTTACGGCAACCAAGCGTTCGATCTGGATCGGGCCTCCAATGCCCAGCGCATGGTTAATCAGATGAATGGGGCCAGACGGATGTTCCCCAAGCAATTGCCGGGTGACCCTTATACGGCCTTGAAGGGTGTGGAGGAGCCTGCCAAGAAGCCTCTTAGTCTGCAGCAGGCGTGCTTGACGATAGCCGAAGCCGCCGGATTGGAAACCACTCGGGAACAGGCCATCAATGATTTGTTGAACAAGTCAATCATTACGCAGGCCACAGTGGATCTTGTCGCCGATCCGGAGCAGCTAACGGATGGGGAAGCCTTCATGCTGCTTAAAGATACGATAGAAAGCCTGACCGATGTACAGTTGTGATCAGCGCAATGAACGCCGCCCGGATGGGAGAATGAGAGAGAATTAAGATAATATTAAGCAGATTAAATGGGACATTATGTTATTATTACTTGTATATGGTATTTTCTTTGGGAGGAGTGAGAAATTTGAGGCGGTGGGTGAGAGGCGGATGGCTTGTTCTATTATCCGCAATCCTATTGTCAGGCTGTACATTGGGAGGCGGGAAGCAAACCGAAGAGTGGGGGGAAGAAGAAACGGCTACCATCAAAGTGATGTACTATGATGAGCAATCTTTCTTCCAGACCTACGGCAACCTGTTCTATGCGAAATATCCGAATATCAATATCGAGGTAATTTCAACACAAGGAATTTATAAGCCGGATACCGATTACAGAGAAGAATTCAGAAAATTTATTGAAGAGAATCAACCCGATATTCTAATGCTGTCAGACGATGAATTTGAGAAGTACGCAGCCGAAGGATATTTAACCGATCTGGACAGCCTGATTAAACAAAGCAATTTTGATCTGGACGGCATTCTGCCGGGCGTTATTGACTATCTAAAGTCTAGAGGTGACGGGAAGCTGTATGGAATGTCCCCGACCTTCAACGGACAAGCCTTGTTCTACAACAAGAATTTGTTCCAACAAGTAGGAGTTCCCTTGCCGCGGGACCAGATGAGCTGGCAGGAAGTGTTCGATCTGGCCGGGCGTTTTCCGGGAACCAATGAGGATGGTCAGAAAATTTACGGGTTGAGCCTGGGGAATTACACGACTCCGGATTACGCAATAAGAATGGTTGGCGAAACGATGAGGCAGACCTACGTCAATCCCGACAGTATGGCCGTAACCGTAAATACGGATAGCTGGAGGCAAATCTTCCGAATGGTGCTTGATGCCTATCAATCGGGGGCTTTGCATCAGGAAGAGATGGAATCCGGTCCGCGATCATTCTATACGATGGAAGACTATTTTAAGGAGCAGGTGTTTATTGGCGGCCGGGCTGCCATGTCGGTGGACTATTTCTATGCGCTTGGAAATCTTCAGCGCGCGAAAGATGTGCTGCAGGACAAGATGCCGGATTGGGGCATTGTGACGGTCCCTGTAGATCCAAGCAACCCTGATTCAAGCAGTTTCTTCTCGCTTAATCAAATTTTTGCCATCAATGCTAAAACATCGAACCCCCGTGCAGCATGGGAATTTATTAAATACCTTAGCGGAGATGAATATGCGCGGGTCATATCCAGATCGCTGGGTCATAATGGCCTGCCGGTCCGGACCGAATATATTAAAGATCCGGAGGACCGGAATATCCAGGCCTTCTATAAGCTGAAGCCGGAGGAGACTTCCTTGTACAGCAACTATGATAAGCTGCCGGCAGCCTTCCTATCCTCCCTGAACCAAATGATACGTGAGGAATTGGAGTTGGTAATGAAGAACGAGAAGAGCGTGGATGAAGCCCTGAATGATATTCAAGAGAAAGGTCAGGCGGAACTGAATCAAGCCAAAGAGTAAGGTAGTTTTATCACGAAGAAAACCGGCCTCTCCAGTAATGGATGAGGCCGGTTTTCTTTTTTTCGTTAAGGCAGATGGATGGTTTTGATATGGTCCATATGAAGAACTACGGTTTCCCCTTTGGCCGTGACCAGATCCAATGTCGGAGCATCCACCGACCGAAGCAGCCCTATCTTGCTGGGATTCTCCCCGAGATCCAGAACCACGAATTCCCCCTCCAGCTTCTTCAATTGCTGGTCGAAAGTACGGGATAATGTCAGGCTTGCCGGCTTAACCGGAAAACGTTCGTGATGAAGGGAGTAAGGGGTGGAACCGGTCGTATAAGGAATCAAGTATTTGACATGGTGCAAGGGAATGTAAATTGTATGAAACACCGGAGAATAGAAGACGAAGTAGTCATTCATAATGCTGGTCAGGTAACCGTGGATGGATTGGCTCCCGGTAATATAGAGCTCTGAGAAAACACCCTTGGCGTTCATCAGTATTTTACGGTAAGAAATGGTTTCGGCTTGTTTGTCAAAAGGGGCTTCCCCTGGAACAGGGACGATGTCCTCTCCCATAAGCAAAACCTGCCGGATAGTCTTAAGATGCAGAAGGGGAATATATAGAAATTGCAATGAACGGTTATGAATAACGAGGATATCATCTCCCAAATCCACCAGGGTCCCTTGTATTGGGCTGTGTCTTCCCGAGATCTCCAGCTCAACCGTTTGACCGACGAGAGAATGAAGGTGACCCATCAAGTAACAACCTCCTTCCGAATATCACTAGTGTTTATTTCTACTACAAGTATATGTATCTCATAGAGTAGAAGGACTGGATGTCCAACTATTCTCTATAAAATCCGCTTCGATCCATAGAAGTGGTAGATGCGCTGAAAAGAGGCAGACACGTTAGTAGATAGAAGTGGATTTTCTCTATCATCGGGCGTAACGCTCAAGCAAGGGATAAATCCTATACATAAACATGGAGTATGATTAACCTCTAATGATATGTGGAAGGCGGTAGTTAGAGAAGAAGAACCGATGTCCCCTGATTTTAAGACAGCCAGGGATTAAGGAGCAAAGGGGGAAAATAAGTTGATTCTATTAATAATAATTACGGCGGCAGGGGTTTCAATCTATTATTTATTGAAGCCATCCGGAGTCGCGGAATGGCAAGCGGAGCCTTACCCGCCGCCTTCTCAACCCGAGTCATTCTATTTGGAAACACCCGTCATAGCTGCACACCCGCAGCCTGCATACGAGAAGTAGATTCGAGCGATAGCGGCCATCCCATTGATTCCATGCAAGCTATCGTTTGATTAATCTACATTATTAAACCGTAGGGGGAGTATGTCTATGTCCAAAATTTGCTGGGGAAGCAAGAAAAAAGCAAGTGGCAAGAACCGAAAGAAAAAGCACTGGGGCTGTTCATGTGGCAAAAGAAAAAGCAGCGTAGAACGAACCGGCTCAAGTTTGACATGGGGTGGAAAACGCCGAAGCAGTGACTGCTGTAAGCGATGCGATTCTTGCCGCAAGCGGGGAGAAAGAAGTCAGGGCAGCGGAGGCTGCGGAAGCTGTCAGCGCAGCGTTCAACGCAGTGATCACCGCAGCAGCCGAAGCTGTCATCGGAAAGATCACCGGAGTGATCACCGCGATCACCGCAGCGGCCGAAGCTGTCATCGGGACGATCACCGGAGCGATCACCGCGATCACCGCAGCGGACATCGGGACGATCACCGGAGTGGGCGCCGCGGACACCGCAGCAAACATCGGGACGATCACCGGAGCGGTCACCGCGGACACCGCAGCAAACATCGGGACGATCACCGGAGCGGACACCGCGGACACCGCAGCAGACATCGGGACGATCACCGGAGTGGGCATCACGGACACCACAGCAGTCATTAGCAATACGGCTAATGGAAGACGGAAGGGTTAGGCGTTGTCCTAACCCTTCTTTTTCGTCATGCTGCCAAGCTTAAGCAGGCGACGGGTATTCTTCGCTATAGCTTGGTCAATTCACTCGCCACCAACCGCCTTCTTTCTACAATATAGTTGCGAATAAAGTCGGGTTCCCCCTGAAAAGTGGAATAGGACCATTTTCGTTCATAATCCCTGTAAATATAGGGGGAAATGTTGGAGTGGAGCTGATCAACTACTGGCATAATTCGTTTTGTAGTAAAGGTATTGCGCCATATATTTTCAAGAATCTTTTTATAGCGTTTACGCACTTTGGAATATTCCAACAGCTTCTTGGTCAGATGGTTATACCCGGTTATTCTAACCAGATTGCTGCCGCATGGCTTTCCGTAACAATTTCTTCCCCAGGTTCCTTCGTAGTCCCAGGGAACGATGCGATAGACCTTGCGCACCCTATGGCGATATAAGGCGTAATTGTGATCGAAGCCGTCATAATTTCCGGTATATACGGCCCCAGCCAGCCATTTCAAGTAATTGTCTATATCCAGATTACCTGACAGGAAGGAGTATAACTTCTTGCCGCTTAATGAATTCAGTCTGGCAATGAAGGTTTGCAGCTGCCGGCGGCTCTTGTCGCCCCCCATCACTAATTCGTAACCGTCAAACAATGAATCTTTCCTGCGTTTGGTTTCCGGATCGTTTAAATGAAAGTTCGCGTTATCATTTATGGCATAGAAGATCGATTGTATAGGAATCTTCCTTCTATTAAAGAAAGACCGGTCCACGGCTTCAATTTCCAAATAAACTCCCAAGCTTCGTTCGTTCATATAAAGCCGAATATGCCTGGTTTGCGGACTGGGGACCCCGATCCATTGGAAGAACTGGAAGGAAAGAGCATTGCGGATCATGGAAGGATCATCATACTCGGCATTCCAGTGATAGGTTTGTTTGTCCTTTACTATTTCAAACGATCTTTTGGGATATTCCCGGGTATGCCCTCCACGATATCTTATTTTTATCGGTTCCCGGGTGCCATTGTTAACGATATAGGCATCCACAAACTTTTTGCTCCATACGTCTTCCTGAAGCTGATCCAATTGATGGCCTCGAATGACTACATGTCGAATAGGCAAACTCATGAACATATCCACCTTCCACATGTTAAACAGATGCCCTTATGCATAGGCAATTACCTTACCTTATGCAGGCGTTCCCCCAGTGGTCACGGCATTTGTCCCGGTTCTGCCATCCGTGAAATCTCTCAACCCTTCCATTAGTTGATAGATATTGGTGGAATTATAGAGAATCGGGATTTACAACTAGTCCCTTCAATCTACGGGGTACATATACTTGAAGTAGAAATAAACATTAATGATAGTTGAAAGGGGGGATCGACCGGGGTTGCTGCTAAAGTTTTATCTCGAGTCGTTTCGTTTGGAGATTGAGAGAGAAGATGCTCTTGCGCTTCAAATCAAAGGGAGAGGAGTTATGATTTATGAGTAACGAATCCAATTATCTCGCGTCGTTAATAGGCAAGGAAGTAAAAATTAACCGTGGAGGACCGGATACGGTCTTGGGTAAGCTCTTGGCGGTTCAATCCGACTACTTGATTCTGCACTGCAGCGACGGAGCCGTATATGTTCAAAACAGTCATGTCAAAAGCATAACGGAAAATAGGGAAAACAAGAGCTCCACTTACGACGAGGCCCCCCGGTATCATGAAGGGGACAGCTTCCATGACATTCTGGAAAATTTAAAGCACCGCTTCGTACAAATTAACGGAGGCGGTCCGGAGAAGCTGGAAGGCTTCATCGTTGACGTAACCTCCACCCATCTGCTTCTAGTCGTAAAACAAGAAGTGATTCGTGTTCCGATCTTCCATATTCGCAGCATTTGTGTGAAAGAGAAGAATAAGAGTCAAGGAAGCTCGAGCGGCGGCAATAGGAGCGGGGGTAACAAAAGCGGACAAAGAAGCGGTCATAGGAGCGGAAATAGAAGCGGCAGCAAAAGCGGCCATAGGAGCGGACAGAACGTAAGTCACGGAAGCGGTCATAGAAGCGGTCAAAAAAGCACCCGGGGAAGCGGCCATAGACGGGATGATTCCCGTGGAAGCCGTGTTAGAAGCAGAGTTGGAAGCCGCGTTAGAAGCAGAGTACAACGGAGACAAAGCGGCTTGCGGAGAAAAGCCTGGTAATTATCTAAGGATAGCCAACGGCCGGGGCCGGTTCGGAAAGAGCCGGCTTCGGTCTTTTATACATAATTTGCTCCGATTTGGTGTGATTTAACAAAACGTGATATGATTATTATGTAGACAAATGAAGGACAAGTATCGATTAGGAGGGAAAGGTAATGGTCAATCGTTTGGCGGAAAGTACGGAATTAAGCAATGGAGTTAAGATGCCTTGGCTGGGACTTGGAGTTTGGAGAGTCGAGGAGGGCCAAGTAGTGGAGAATGCTGTCCGGTCCGCTCTTAAGATAGGTTACCGGAGCATCGATACGGCCGCCATTTATGGCAACGAGCAGGGAGTGGGCAAAGCAGTCGCGGAATCCGGCATCTCCCGGGAAGAACTATTCATTACGACTAAAGTGTGGAATGAAGATCAAGGATATGATAAGACCCTGAAGGCTTTTGAAGAGAGCCGCAGGAAGCTCGGCTTGGAATATGTAGATTTGTATTTAATTCACTGGCCGGGCAAGGACAAGTACAAGGACACCTGGAAGGCGCTGGAGAAGCTTTATAAAGAAGGTCTCGTCCGGGCGATAGGCGTAAGTAATTTCCACATCCATCATTTGGATAATCTGTTGGCGGATGCGGAAGTGGTGCCGATGGTGAATCAGGTGGAAACTCACCCGCTGCTATCGCAGAAAGAGCTTCTGCAATATTGTAAGGAGCATCGGATTCAGATGGAGGCCTGGAGCCCGCTAATGCAGGGCAACCTCGATCATCCGGTATTGAAGGAGATCGCCGCGGCCCACGGGAAGTCGCCGGCTCAGATTGTGCTGCGTTGGGATCTGCAGAATGGAGTTGTCGTTATTCCGAAATCCATTAATGAGCACAGGATTAAGGAGAACTCGGAAATTTTCGACTTCGAGCTGTCTGCTGAGGAAATGGAGAAAATCGACGGCATGAATGAGAACAAAAGATTCGGCAGCAATCCGGATGAATTTTTGTTCTAAGACAAGGTGTGAACTCGCCTAAGCACGGTTGAACATCAGGGCAGCATTATTCGGTTGATTCGGATTCCGCCTTCTAGGGCGGGTTATAATATCGGGACGGAGCTGCCCTGGGTTATACATATTTCTACAACCCGGTCTTGGACCGGGTTTTTTGTCGTGCTTAAGCTTACGAACCCTAGTGAAAATTGACCCGGAGGTTCGATACTCGCGAAGTATAAGGGGTATAATGCTGCACTAATAAAAACCGTTGGTAAAGACGATTTAGCTTAAAATTATCAGGCCGTTTAGAAAATCAGCCACGGAACTGGAACTTGTGGATTCACAAGGAAATGGTTTGACTTTGCACGGTGAAAGTTGGTATAGTTTATAACGTCTAATAGTTCAATGATAGAACTATTCACTGATAGAACTAAATAGTCTGCAAGGGGAGGGGGGATCGGTCTTGAGCAAGGAGCAGAAGCTGAAGGAGTGGATTCAGCGGTATGAAGAGGCTCATTTTGTCGTCAATAAGCGGATCAGTCTCATCATTCGGGATAGTATTGAGGATGGCCAGACGATTGAGCAGCACGCTATCCTATGTTACCTTCACGGTTCGAAGCTCTGTACTCCTACGGAGCTGGCCGATGTTTTCGGGGTAGGCAAGAGTGCGATTACGGCCATTGTTACCCGGTTGGAGGATAAAGGGCTGATTGAGCGTGTTCGGGATGATAAGGACCGGAGAATGGTCTACTTGTCGTTGACCGCGGAAGGGGAACGGGTTCGCCGGTTGGCTGTTAGCAAGATAGAGAAGCAAATCGGCTCGTATCTGCAGTATTTCAGTGAGGAAGAAATTGAAACCTTTATTCATTGTTACGAGATGCTGGCCGATCTTATGCAGAATAACGGAGAAGGGGGAGAGGCCCAATGATAAGAGGAATCCTAAAGGCAAGATGGTTTATTCTGGCTGTCTGGATAGCCGCGGTGGCAGTCTTGTTCGTAACGGCGCCCAATATGGCCGATCTGGTTCGGGAGAAGGGACAGATAACGGTTCCGGACGGATATTCTTCCTCGCTTGCGGACAATATTCTGAAGGAGGTCGACAAGCAGGGAAGCGGAAATGAGGTTGGCGATACGGTCCTTGTATTTCATAACAAGGACGGGTTGACCGCCGACAACCTTACGGAAATCGAGAGAGCCGTGCAGATGCTCGACAGCAGGAAAGAGCAGCTGGCGCTTACTTCCGTGACGAGCCATTTCGAACAGAAGGAATTGGAGGAGCAGCTTGTATCCGGGGATGGAAAGACGATCATGGTGCTGCTCGGAGGAGATTGGGAGGGACGTTCGACTGCGGAGGTCAGCGATTCCCTCTACAGAGCTCTTGAAGATGTGCAGGTAGAGCATTATTTGACAAGCAGTCATTTTATCGATGAAGATGTGGTGGCCAGCTCCGAGGCAGGCTTGAAGCGAACCGAAGTGATCACGGTCATCTTTATTCTGGTGATCTTGTTTATCGTATTCCGCTCGGCCGTTGCGCCGTTCGTTCCACTGCTGGCCGTAGGCATAAGCTATCTGGCGGCGCAATCGATCATCGCCTTCCTGGTAGACGGGGTGAACTTCCCGCTATCCAATTTTACTCAAATCTTCATGGTTGCCGTTATGTTCGGTATCGGGACCGATTACTGTATCCTGCTGATAAGCCGGTTTAAGGAAGAGCTGGTCAAGCAGCCGGATGACGTATGGTCCGCCATAGTCGAAACCTATCGGACGGCGGGCAAGACTGTATTTTTCTCCGGTCTTGCCGTTATGGTCGGATTTGCCTCCATCGGGTTCTCGACCTTCATTCTATATCAATCCGCGGCTGCGGTGGCGGTCGGAGTAGGTGTACTGCTGATCGCTCTGCTTACCTTGGTTCCTTTCTTTATGGCGGTGCTCGGCAGCAAGCTGTTCTGGCCGTCTAAGGGAACTCTCGAGCATAAACCGAGCCGGATGTGGGAGGCGGCCGGACGCTTTTCCTGGAAACGCCCGCTGATGACCTTATTGCTTATGGCAGTGCTGGTCGTTCCGCTGTTATTGTCCTATGACGGTGTTAAATCCTACAACTCGCTCGATGAAATCGGCGATGATTATAACTCGGTCAAAGCGTTCAACATTATCGCCGACAGCTTCGGCCCCGGTCAGTCGATGCCGGCCAAGATCGTGCTGAAGAATGACCGGCCGATGGATACTTCGGAAGCATTGGCGGCCATGGAGAAGATCAGCCGGGAGATCGAGAAGGTAGAGGGCGTAGAGTCCATTCGCAGCGCGACACGGCCTGTCGGAGAGGAATTGAAGGATCTCCTGGTCACCGAGCAGGTGAAGAAGCTGGATGAGGGCCTGGGAGAAGGCACGGACGGATTGAGTCAAATCCGTGAAGGCCTGGCAACAGCCAGCGCCGAGCTAAGCAAATCGGGACCTGAGCTTTCCAAAGCAGCAGAAGGAGTCGGCAGTCTGGTGCAAGGCACCGATCAGCTTAAATTCGGCATGACGGAGCTAAATCAAGGGTTGAAGCAAATCGAGCAAGGGATCCGTCAAGGCTCATCCGGTGCGAATGATTTGAAGCAAGGATTGGAGCAGGCCAAGCAGTCTGCGGAGCAGCTTGCCGCGGGAGGCCGGGAACTGCTCGACGGCTACAAGCAGATCGAGAGCGGCATCACTGTGTTCGCCGGGAAATACGGGGAGATCGAGAAGGGTCTGAGTGGAATAAGCGAAGGGCTTGGAGGAATGGAACACAGTGTTCAGAACTTGGCGGAACGCTATCCGGACCTGAAGCAGGATCAGGATTTTATAGCCATTCAGGCAGCGGTGTCCCAAGTGCGCCAAAGCATCGGGCCGCTGGCCGAAGGCTTGACACAGCTTAATGCGGAGTTGGCCAAAGTCGGAGCTTCGCTGGAACAAGCGAACCTCGGCCTGGCACAATCCGTGGAAGGGCAAACCTTGTTAGCAGGGGGCCTGGACAAATTAGTATCCGGCATCGAGCAGCTGCGGACCGGCATGGACCAGGCGGCGGACGGCCAAGGACAGATTGTGGCCAAAGTGCCCGGAGTGATTCAGGGGCTGGAGCAAATTGCCGCCGGCCAGAAGGAGATCCAGCAAGGTTTCGCCCAACTGGATGATCAGCTTGCTCAGCTTACCGAAGGGCTGGACCAAAGCGTGGAAGGCCTGTCCGAGCTGTCCAGCGGACTGGAATCCGCCCAGCAATATTTGAACGGACTGGCGGACTCCTCCGATGAAACGATGGCGGGATGGCATATTCCGGCGGAAGTGCTGGAGAACGAAGATTTCAAACAGGTATTCGACACTTACATGTCTCCCGACCGCAGAGTAGCTACCCTGGATGTCGTATTTACAGGCAATCCTTACAGTACGGAGACCATTGCCAAGATCGATGAAATCAAAGCGGCCGTGGACAGAGCAGTCAAGGGCACGGTATTGGCCGATTCTACCTACGGTATCAGCGGTGTGACCGGAATGTACGCCGACCTGAACGAAATTTCGGCGGCGGATTATTCCAGAACCGTAGTGCTGATGCTTATTGGAATAGCGATTATTCTGATTCTGCTGCTCAGATCGATTATTATGCCGCTCTATCTGATCTTGTCGCTTATTCTGACTTACTTCACATCCGTCGCGGTAGCTGAAGTGGTGTTCGTCGATATTATGGGCTATGCGGGAATCAGTTGGCCTGTGCCATTCTTCGCCTTTGTGATTCTGGTCGCATTGGGCGTCGATTACAGTATATTCCTGATGGACCGCTTCAACGAGTACAAACATTTGCCGGTCAAAGAAGCCATGCTCCATTCAATGAAAAATATGGGGACGGTCATTGTTTCGGCAGCGATAATTTTGGGAGGAACATTCGCGGCGATGCTGCCATCCGGCGTTCTGTCGCTTCTGCAGATCGCCACGATAGCCATTACCGGGCTCTTCCTGTATGCTTTTGCCTTCATGCCATTCTTTGTCCCGGTGATGATCAGGACGTTCGGCTCCGCCAACTGGTGGCCATTCGCCCCCAAAGACAAAGAAAGCCTGGGCAAGGATCTGTCCATGTAATACAAGGATAAACGGCTATCGCCGTCCTTGGGACAGGCGCGTTTACCGATGAAATATGAGAACAAGTATAAGGCGAAACTTATACTTTCTTATATTTGAACAAAAACGAGGCGCATGCAGAGCATGCGCCTCTCTATTTACTACATAGGAATCTTTAAGCTCTTACAGCATCAGGAAGGATTGTCATGATGCTTCAAAGGGCGTTTCTTCCGCAAGATCAAGAGAACAGGATATAGGACGATGCTGAGCAGAACCGAAACAAAGTACGCGGTCAGCAAGCTCTCGAAGAAAACCTCGGTTTCTTTAGCCCCCGTCTCCGTTACGAACATCATGGTCACGAACAGGATGACGAAGGACAGCAGAATAAGCAGGAGAGCCTTCCAGATCGTCGCTTTCCTCAGGAGATAGACGGAACCCGCATAAGCCGGAAGGTATACGGCCAAGCCGATCCACCAGTTGCCCGTGGAGATTATTCCGCGGTCAGCCGCTCCATACAGCAAAGCCAGCCCGAGTGCCAGCAGAATATAAGGAAGCCAGAACGGGATCGCGGCCTTGGTTTTGGCTTCCTTCAGCTTTACCTCCCTTTGCCGGTTAGCCTGCTCGCGTGAGGCCGCAGTCGCCAATTGCTCAAAACGGAGGTGGAAATCCGCGGGCCTGCCGACTCCCGTCCACCCCCTGGCTTGATGATGGGTGCCTTGGGCTCCGGTATAACGGCCGGGACCCTCCATATGCCGTGCATCGCCTCTGCCGCCAGCCCCCTCATCGGTTTCGACCATGCTGCCTTGTTGGCCTATGCCGCCGGATGGATCAACGGCCCCGTCTGCCGATTTATTGGCCGCATCCTCGTCTCCGAAGTCCGACAGAGGCCACTCTTCCCTTTCCTTGCCGTAAACCTCCAGCAGTTGTTCGTCGGGAAGAATATCCAAGGGATGAATACAGATCCGAATCGGAATACCGTTCTTGCCGGTTTCCTTCAGCCATTGATTGATGCTGTGATCATCTTTGAAATAGATCCGGGCCAGCTTCCTTTCGCCCGCCTCCCGATATATAAAGAACAGGACGGGAAAGATATGGGCGTAAGGCTGTTTCTCGAAAAAGCCCGACTTTCTATACGCATAGTGGTATTTTGCAATAAATTTCGAGCCCACGGCTTCTTCCACCTTGGAGAAGGGAACGAACGCGCTCTTTTTGCTTTTCAACTTCTTATCATATTGCTCGAACTCGAACCCGTCCTCGAACAACCGATAGCGGTCCAGGTGGTCATTTTCCCATATTCTTTGACGTCCTGCTCTCACGGCTGCCCAGATGAGATATCCTCCGAGCGGCAGTCCGGCGATAAAGCAAATGACGGCCCAGACTGTGCTAAATTGAACAAGATAGAAAGGCAGGGCAACCAAGCCTAAGCCTAACGCCAACAGGAAGAACAGAGCTTCGAAGGTAAGAATCCAATAGAAGGGCTGCATTTTTACTTCCTGACGTTCGTAGAGCACAGGTTTATCCGTATTCCATGTTTCCATAAGTCATCCCCTCTCTTAGCAAGCTGCGAATATCTTTTATATCACATAAATCTTTAAGTTCGTTGAAAGTATACGGGGTTTACTTCTATATAAGTTTGGATTCTGCTGCTTAGCTCGCTGTCTTGTAGGTCATCCACCGGTATCGGAATTGTTCGATTTTATCATCCGTATAAATGCGTTTCAGCTTCCTGCGTTCACCCGGCTTCAGATCGGTAACCTCGATAGTTTCCGAGATGACCTTGTTGCCGTCCTTGTTGTACAGCATCAGGTTAAGCTTGCCGCTGGCCAAGTGCTGCTGACTATAGTTACCGACATAAACTTCGCTGATATAATCGCCATCATCATTCCCGGAGCTGACGGCTATCACCAATTGATCGGCGGTGGAGAGCTTCGACTTTTGCTGTTGAATGGTTTCGAATTGGCGGTCCAGAATTTCATTCATATGCTGCTCTGCGGAGAAGCTCTCATATTGAATCACACCGTTTACAAATACCGTAATGGCATAGAAGGACAAGAAAGCTTTCAAGGTTCCCGAAAGAATGGTCTTCCGGTCATATTTGCCGAGAATGAGCGAGACTGCCGCAACGACAGTGAGCACTAATGCAATGGAAGCCCAGGGAGTAATAAAAATCGATGTAATATTCACGCGAACAACCACCTCCGATTACCTCAAGAAATAGGGCACAACACCTTGTAAATCATAAACGGTCCCGAGCGAAAAGAAAACCATCTGCCTGAAAAATAGGGCGAATGTCGCAGGGATGAAGCAGGAGTCTGCTTATACCGCATTTAGATTATCATATACGGGGATGGCCGGTGGATCGTTTCATTTTCGGAGCGAAGTTTATCGGAAAGCATTTTTTATTGAAAACAGATGGGAAACTTCCGTCATCCAAGGTATAGTAGAATAAGATGGAAGCATAAACATTTACAGGATAGGCGGTGGGAACAATGGATTTTGAACAGATCAGAACGTTGGCGGACAGAATCAGGCATAACGTTCACCAGGTGATTGTCGGTAAGGATGAAGTTGTGGATTTGCTGCTGGTTGCGCTTGTCTCTTCCGGCCATGTCCTGCTGGAGGACGTTCCGGGAACCGGGAAGACACTGCTGGCCAAGGCGATGGCCAAATCATTGGGATGCACCTTCAGAAGAATTCAGTTTACCCCTGATCTTCTGCCTTCCGATTTGAGCGGAATTAATTATTACAATCAGAAAACGGGCGACTTCGAGTTTAGAGAGGGTCCCATTTTCTCGCAAATTGTCCTGGCCGACGAGATTAACCGCGCTACTCCGCGAACCCAATCCAGCTTGCTGGAATGTATGGAGGAACGGCAGATTACGGTGGATGGCGAGACACGCCGCCTGGACCGGCCGTTCCTGGTTATCGCTACGCAGAATCCGGTCGAGAATCAGGGGACTTTTCCATTGCCGGAGGCCCAGTTGGACCGTTTCCTGATCAAAGTTAAGATGGGATATCCGACATCGGAGGAAGCGGTCGATATTCTCAAACGGTTTAAGGAAGAAAATCCGCTCGACCGGATCGAAGCCGTCGCATCTGCCCGGGATATCGTAGCGGCGCAGGACCGGTATTCGCAGATCAAGGTAAGCGAAGATATATTGCGATATATGATTGCCATCGTTGAGAAAACGAGAGCGCATAGCGAGGTGGCCATGGGCGTCAGTCCGCGGGGAAGCCAAGCTTTATTGAAAGCGGTTCAAGTTTACGCAATCCTGCAAGGAAGAGACTATGTCACTCCCGATGATGTGAAGGCGATGGCCAAGCCGGTGCTGGCTCATCGAATCCTGTTGAGGAACGCCATGCGATACAAGGATCGGATGGACGAGCAGGTGATCGATAAAATATTGGGAGAGACCGAGACTCCCTCCGAAGAGTCATTGCTTAAGAGGTAAGAAATGGGCATACACTGGATTTTATTTGTCAGTTTTATTGTCGTACTTGCCCAGAGCTTTCTATATAAAAGAAAAGCTCTCAAGCATCTGTCCGTCGGGCGAAGCTTCAACAAGGCTGCCGTCTTCGAAGGGGAGGAGGTCCAGCTGGTGGAGAGGATCGCCAACCGCAAGTGGCTGCCTGTTCCCTGGTTGAAGCTGGAGTCGCTGATCCATGCCAATCTGCAGTTTCAGAAGCAGTATAATCTGAATATCAGCGGGGGCCAGATGTTCCAGAATCACTCCAGTCTGTTCAGCTTGATGCCCTACACCCAGATCACCCGCCGGCATTATATCCGCTGCATGAAGAGAGGGGCCTATTCGCTGGATACCGCCACCCTCACTTGCGGAGATCTGCTCGGAATGCAGTCGGTCTTCAAGACCGTCCCCGTTTCGGCCCAGCTGCTGGTCTACCCGAAGACCGTCCCTATGGAAGAGATTCCCCTTCCTTACCGCAGCTGGCAGGGAGACTTGCTCGTACGCCGCTGGATCATGGAGGACCCGTTCATGATCAATGGCGTCCGGGAATACCGCTATGGGGATTCCATGAAGGATGTGAACTGGAAGGCAACGGCCCGGGTCGGCACGCTCCAGGTTCATAACCGGGGGTTTACGGCCGATCACCGGTTGATGATCTGCGTTAATTTCGAAGTGTCTGAGGAAATGTGGAACGCAGTCACCGACCCCGAATTGATCGAACGGGGAATCTCCTATGCGGCGACCTTGGCGGAGGACGGTATCCGGCAAGGGATGGAGGTCGGGTTCGGATGCAACGGTTATACCGTCGATCAGCCGAATGAGGCCGTGCGCATCGAGCCGGTCAGCGGACAAGAGCATCTGACGCTGCTCTATGAGACCATGGCCAAGCTGGTTATAGAGTGCAGCTGCGAGATGTCGGCGTTCCTCGAGGCGGAAGCCTGGAACGGAAACCAGAACACAGTCTATCTGTTAATCACACCTTATGTAAGCGCTAAAATGCAGGATAAAATCCATCGGTTGGAATCAAACGGAAACAGGGTGGAAATCATCCCGCTGAACCGCAGTGAAGGGGGGGAACAGGCCAGTGCGTAGAATGATCCTATCGTTAAAGGGATGGATGCATGGCTGCATCGAGATGCTGTTGTTTATGCCGTTAGCCATTCTGCCCGGCATTTTCCTCTCCCTAGAAGGCAAGCTTCCGCTATGGCTTGTTCTGCTGGCGGTATTCTATCTGGCGGGTACTACCTCGATTGTCCTTCTCCGGATAACGAGGAGGTTTTGGCTGCTGCTGTATGCTCTGGCTGTTACCGGGCTGATTTCCATAGCCGTCTATGGCAACGAATTGGCCGGCTGGGTAACCTGGGCCATCGGCTTGCTCGCCTTCTATAGGGGGGCGTATATGGCCTTCCGGAATGCGGTCGATGTTTACCCGGAGATGTTCTACTGGCTCGGGCCGATTATTTATTTCGTCACCTCCATCTTTTACTTCAAGCTGGAGAGGCTGACCCCTTATATTCCTTTGATGTTCTGGCTAGGACTGGCCTCCCTGGTCGTCAGCATGCTCATGTCCAACCACGTTCATCTGCAATGGGCGGCACTGTCCCGCAACAAGAATCAGAAGGCGGAAGAAGAGCAGAAGCTGGGGGCGGGCCTTCTGTGGCAGAATCGCTTCCTTCTTCTCTTCCTGTTGGTTCTGATCATGCTTGTCAGTCTCTGGAAGCAGATGAAGGACGGCATTGCCTGGCTGTATGCACGGCTGATCGGCTGGCTTAGCACGTTGTTCTCCTCCGAAGAAGCCGAGCTTCCGCCGCCTGAGTCTCCCTCGGCTCCAAACCTGTCCGCGCCTCCCGGGCTCGAGAGGGGAGAGCCGTCCGCATTCTTCGTTTGGCTGGAGAAGGCGGCCTTGTTCGTCTTTTACATCGTTATACTGCTTGCTTCCCTGGCGCTTCTTTATTGGCTCGCCAAGAAATCGGCCGCTGCTGCCCGCTGGCTTAACCGGTGGATGGCCGCGAGAATGAACAGGCAGGGCCTGGATTTATCCGAGAGCAGCGGGTATACCGATGAGGAGGAGAAGCTGGAGGGCGGGCTCGGTCATTGGCGCAGAAGCACCGCAGACCGTCTTCAAGCCTGGTTCGAGCAATGGCGAAACCGGGAGCCGAAGTGGGAAGCCTTGCGCAGCGATCGGGATAAGGCCCGCTATCTGTATCGGCATTATATCTGGAAGCAGGTGGAGCAAGGGCGCCCCTTCGACGCGTCATGGACTCCCAAGGAGGCTATGCGTGAATGGAGCGGGAAGGGGATCACCGACGGCGATTCCATCGAGCCGCTTATAGAAGCTTATGAGCAGGCAAGATACGGGGAGCAGGAACCGAATGGCGATCTGGAACGGCTCAAGCAGCGGCTTAGAATCAAGTGAGCCCCGCATAATTAAGAAAAGGGCGGATTCTCTCTATCTATCATCCAAGCTATCGGAACGGAATAGCATAAATTATTATTAAGAGAATCTCCTCTCTCTCTGCCAACTTCATTTACAAGAAAAGCCGGGCCTTGGGGGTTCGGCTTTTCTCGCCATTTGCACGAAGGGGAACGGCAGAGCACCGAACCTACCGCAAAATGGCTGATTCTTCCTGAAACTCAGTGAATTTATGGAACATTTGGAGGAATTGGGGTTCAGGCAACTGCTGGCTGCGAATGCGTTATCAGGCGGGGTCTAGTATAATATAGGAAAAATGCCAAGTTGCAGAAGCGAAGGTGAACGAAATTAAGGGAGAGCTAGCGAGTCCTAACCCGGAACCAGGCAAGAGGAAAGCTCGTCCTGATGCCGGTCAGTTGTCGGACTCCTTTACCGAAGTCGATATTGATGACCGAAAAGCCGTCCGAAAGCGCATTCTTCAATTAGCCGGACCGTCCCTCGTAGAGATGCTGCTGCTTAATATGGTGCAGATGTTGAATATGATCATGGTAGGGCGGGTAGGAGCGGAGGCTGTGGCTGCGGTCGGGCTGACGAATCAGCCCTTTTTTCTTCTGTTGGCCCTATTTATGACCTTGAACGTAGGGACTACGGTCATTGTGGCCCGTTCCATCGGCTCGGGCGATGTGGAAGAAGCCAATCGTGCCGCAGGCCAGGCCTTCCTGTTGAACATCATCCTTGCCGTAGTCGTCATTCTGTTCAGCTATATATATGCCGAAGATATGCTCATATTAATGGGTGCCTCCCCCGAAGTGCTGGTGGAAGGGGTGGCGTACGCCAAGATTATTTTCCTGTCAATCGGATTCACGACGGTCTCCATGAGCTTGTCGGCCATATTACGGGGTTCGGGCAATACGAAGACCCCTATGAAAATCAATGTCTTGTCCAATGCACTGGTCGTCCTTATCGGCTTTCCGCTGATCTATGGACTGTTTGGTTTCCCGCGGCTTGGGGTGGTAGGAGCGGCGATTTCTACAATGATAGCTAACTTTACCGCTATGACCTGGGTTGTGTATGTTCTGTTCAGCGGTCAATCGACCGTCCGGCTGACGTTAAAATCGATCTTCCGCTTCGATGTCGGACTGATTCGGAAAATATTAAAAATCGGGCTGCCCGCAGCCGGCGAACAATTCGCCATGCGCGGGGGCCAGCTTATTTTCAGCAAGGTCGTCGCCGGATTGGGGACGGTCACCTTTGCCGCCAATCAGATTGCTTTCAGCATTCTCGGACTGACGTTTATGCCCGGAATGGCCTTCGCGCTCGTAGCCACTACGATGGTAGGCCAATCGCTCGGAGCAGGCAAGCCGGAGCTGGCGGATAAATTCGGCTGGGAGATCCGTAAGCTGGGGGTCATCGTGGCCGCTTCGCTGGGCGTGGTCTTTATTCTGTTCGCTCCATACATTATGATGCCGTATACGAATGACCCGGAGATTATCAAGCAGGGGAGCATAGCCCTGAGAGTGGTCGGTTTTGTTCAGGTCTCCCAAGCGACTCAGTTTATATTGGCGGGGGCGCTGCGCGGAGCCGGGGATACGAAGTTTCCTCTATATTCCACTTTCATCGGAGTATGGGGCTTCCGTGTCATTCTCAGCCTGCTGTTCGTGCTATGGTTTGAATGGGGAATACTGGGGGCTTGGCTGGGAATTGCGGCGGATCAGATCATCCGGTCTGTTCTCATCTACCGGCGGTATAAGGGCGGAAAGTGGAAAACGATGAACATGTAGCCCGATTTGCCTGAAACGTATAGCTTGCTGTCACGTAAAATATAATATAGTCGAATAAGTTGTGAGGAGGAAAAGAACTATGAACCGGGATACTGCGCGTTTGCTGGGTGCGATTCAAATAATAATCGAGATTGCTATCATTATCGGATTTGTGTTCGCCCTTATTCCGTTTTTGTATTTATGGTCGTCCGGTTGGGTATTTCCGCTTGTCATTATCAGCTTCATCTTTTCTTTGTTCCTGAAGAACGATACGATGTTCTCGACAGGGCTGAATATTTTGATGGCGGTTCTCAGCTTTATTCCCATTGTCGGTTATCTGTTTCGTATTGTTGCGATTATAGTTTCGTTATACAATATCTCCAAGATTAGAAGGGCTATGTAGTTTAGCGATGAGCGAGATGGGCAGCCCGGCGATCAACGTGAGACAAGATCTGGATATATAATGAGGACAGCTTGTACTGCCGACGAAATGACTTTTGTCGGCAGTTTTTTTGGGGGAAAAAGATAAGAAAGAGGGCGCGGAATTCTGGCAGAATTACAAGTGGCAGATGTTCGCACACACCCCGCGTTAAATTTATTTACCGATTTCGAGCAATATACGATTTTTAAGCCTGCAGAATTACACATTCCACATGTGAACGAAATGCTGAATCAGGTGATTAGCTGGTCTGCCGCATTAAAATCGGTTCGCAGCTAATGGATCACGATTCGTTATAGAAAGTAACCGGAATCCGGTGGCCAAAATGGTTCCGATCATCCGTATGATGGTCGGAACCATTTTTTAATAGGTTATTTCTATTCTTAAAAAAGCACGTTAGTAGTTCGTAGCGTTCCTTGCGAAAGTTGACTCGATCACCGGAAGCTCTGCAGCGGAACGAACAGTTCGTTCATCCGGGAGTCGTCCTTGGCGCTCTCTTCGTAGATTTCCAGCATCAGGGTGCCATTCCCTGGAAGCTTGCTCTGGGGCAGCGAAACCTTTATCGTAAATGGGGCCCACTCGGGGGCTCCGGCCTCGAGTTGAAGGTGATCCGTCAACAGGTAATCATGACCGTCACTGATGGCATACTGGAAAACTCCTTCAAACACCCTGGCTTCTCCTGTAATGGTATAGCTGCCGTTATCGCCATCTATTTCATGAATAACAAACGCTTGATTCGATTGCTCTCCCCGAACTTCGACCCGCTTCAGCTCTTCATTCCAACGAACCTTTGCTTGAAGGCCTTCCGCCAACTCCTTCAAAGGAATGTAAGTCGTCCCATTGTAATTCAGAATCGGCCATTCCTCATTGCTGTAATTGGCTCCGTTCATAAGGACGGGATAAGTGGATTCAACCAGTTTGTACTCTTTAACCATCTGGGCAAAAACAGTCGTCGACAACGTCAGGGAACAGCCTATGACAATACCGGCAAACAGTTTCTTCAAACTTTTCCCACCTTTCTCCTCTTTTGTTTCAGTTTGCCATGCCATGTTCTAAAAATCAATGTTTGGAACAGGTAATTTCGAAAGGTATAATAATTGATAAAAGCACGGAGGCGCTCATGATGAAAAGATGTGCTTGGACTACGGACGACCCGCTGTATATCCAATACCATGACAGAGAGTGGGGAGTTCCCGTTCATGATGACCGCAAGCTGTTTGAAATGCTGCTTCTGGAAGGAATGCAGGCCGGCCTTAGCTGGCTGACAATATTGAAGAAGAGGGAAAACTTTCGCCAGGCTCTGGACGGGTTCAACCCGGAGCGGATAGCCGAATACGGGCAGGCGGATATAGAAAGACTGCTGAATAACCCGGGCATCGTCCGCAACCGATTGAAGCTGGAGGCGACCACTGCCAACGCTCGGGCATTTCTTAAGGTACAGGAGGAATTTGGCAGCTTCGACCGGTATATTTGGGGTTTTGTCGGCGGAGAACCAATCATTAACCATTGGAACGCCATACAGGAGGTCCCTGCCTCTACGGCAGAGTCCGACAGAATGAGCAAAGACTTGAAAAGCCGGGGCTTCAAATTCGTGGGGAGCACTATTTGCTATGCCTATATGCAGGCCGCCGGCATGGTCAATGACCATACAGCGGATTGCTTTCTGTATGCAGGCCGAGCCGGCCGGTAAATCGACAACGGATTTATAGGATAGATGGGTTGTATGAAAGACAAGCCTCCAAGTTCCCGCCATTGAAGAAGCGGCGGGAATATGGGGCAAGTGCTGGTTTCACGGCCGGCTCCATGCGTCGCAGATGATAGAGACTGCGAGATTAAGCGGAATGCAGCTGCTGCGTCCGAGCGATGTTCTGGGCAACGTCTGCGCCAATAGCCATTAGAGAAGCTCTAACGCATTTGCTTCGGCTGCTCTGTCCGCTCAGAGGCCTCGGACAGATCCTGCTTCGCCTGTTCAAGCTGCTCCAGAACTTGAACGGTCTGCTGCTCCTGGGATTCGTTCGCTTCGGCCCGCAGTCTTTCCTCGGCATCGTATACTGCGCGGTTAGCCTGGCCGACGATCTGGCGGGCCCGCTGCATTTGCTGAGGATCAGAGCTGGTCATAGCCTGTTCTACCGCCTGCTCTGCGTCCTGAGAGCTATTAAGGGCATGATGAGCGTTTTGAATGGCGTTTTCCAGCGATTGCTGATGCTGTTTTTGTTGAGTCAACGTAGGTTCTCCTTTCCTAGGCATCGGGAATAATGAGATCCGGGTGGACGGATCTGTTGTCATTAGCATGCGCAGGCCAAGGAAATTCCATCCATGGGCTCGCGTTACGAAGAAGTCGCGTTTTGCAGCGGTCCAAAGCAATGGGTGTGACCTACACGGAGGGGATAAATGTGTATCGGATTATGATTGTGGAAGATGATGACAAAATCGCTGAAATATTGAGCGGTTATATTCGCAAATATAATTATGAGGTGGTTCGTGCCGCCCGTTTCGACGATATTAGGAATGAGTTTGTCGAGAACCGTCCTCATTTGGTTCTGTTGGATATCAACCTGCCTCAATACGACGGATTTTATTGGTGCAGGCAGATTCGCACGATATCCAATGTCCCGATTATTTTCATCTCGGCCCGCGTCGGGGAGATGGATCAAGTTATGGCCATAGAGAACGGGGGAGATGATTATTTAACCAAGCCGTTCAACCTGGATGTCGTAGTGGCCAAAATTAAAGGAGCGCTCCGCAGGGCGTATGGCGAATATGCCTCAGTGTCTGCGGGCTCCGGCGATTTGTATGAAGTTTACGGATTGGGTCTGGACCGGTCCAAGAACCAAGTTCTGTGGAACGGCGGCAAAATCATCTTAAGCCATAATGAATTCAGGCTTTTAAATTGCCTTATTCAGCAGGTCGGCCAAATTATTACCCGTGAAGAGCTGCTGGAGGAATTATGGGATGATGCCGATTTCGTCGATGACAATACTTTGACGGTAAACGTGACCCGGGTGCGCAAGAAGCTGGAGGAGCTGGGCATTAAGGGTGCCATTGAGACGGTGCGGGGACAAGGATACCGGTTGGAGCCGGTATGGAAGAGGGAGTCGGCAGATGCTTAAATCCTTTCTCAAAGACCGCTTGATGTACATGTTTGTTTATTTAATCAACGTGGTTCTCATCGTGCTGGTTGTTTATTTAAGCTATTCGCATGAAGGAGTTCTGCTCCCCTGGGGCAATCTACTCTACATTTTTATTTTATCGCTGGCCGGATTGACCTGCTTTCTGTTCATCGATTATGTGCGTCAGCGAACCTTCTATCGCCAATTGGCTCTTATATCAGAAGACGGGATTAAACCAGACCAGATCCTGAGCCTCGAGTCTGCGGTGACACAGGAGCAGTTGCGTGTGCAGGAATTGCTGCATACCTGTTACAGGCTCTATGCCAAAGAGCTTCATGAGTACCGTGCTAAGCAGGAACAGCACCTGAACTTCACCAATCAATGGGTGCATCAAATGAAAACCCCGGTCTCGGTCATCGATCTGTTGGTCCAGCAAGCGTCCAAAGAGGACCCTTCCGGCCAATGGAAGCCGCTCTTTCAAAGCATCAGGGAGGAAACGGATCGGCTGAGCCATGGGTTAAGCATGATGCTCCACACGGCCAGGCTGGAGAAATTCGAACTGGATTTGAAGGCGGATCGGATAGAGCTCGTTTCTTTGGTAAGAGGGGTTATTAACGAATATAAATCGGTATGGATCGCTCGTTCCCTCTACCCTAAGTTAACTGCGGAGAAGCAGGAGGTTTATGTAGAGACGGACCGCAAGTGGATGGAGTTCATCCTTCGCCAGATTCTGACCAACGCGATTAAATATTCTGTGGCTAAACGCAAGACAACTTCTTCGCACGATAAGGACAGCGGGGAGATAAAGGCCATGCAATTGAAGATTACGATCGAGGAGAAGGAGAAGGAGAAGGGGTGGAGCCTTGCCATCCAGGACGAAGGGATCGGCATCCCCGAGCAGGATCTTCCGCGCGTATTCGACCCTTTCTTCACCGGGTCCAACGGAAGAACAACGGCAGAGTCTACGGGAATGGGGTTGTTCCTGGCCCAGCAAGTATGCGGAAAGCTCGGACACCGTCTGTCGGTTGCCTCTCAGGAAGGCCAGGGAACGACCGTAACCATCCTCTTCCCGAAACCGTCGTCCATGTATGACTTCTCATAGGATGAAGAATGACGGCAAGATATTCCCGCGAACGGAGGTTACCTACAAATTTTAACGGAAGGCCCTCTGTCGGCATCGGAGAAAAAGAACGGAGGAAGCGGAATGACCGTGTTAAAAGCCAATGCGCTGACGAAAATATACGGCTCCCCCAAAAGCAGCATGACTTACAAAGCGCTCGACAACTTCCATTTGGAAATTGCGGAGGGCGAATTCGTGGGGGTCATGGGACCGTCGGGCAGCGGCAAAACCACACTGCTTAATATATTGGCCACGATCGATACTCCTACATCCGGTCATGTAGAAATTAACGGGACGGACCCTTCCCGGCTCAGGAAGAATAAACTGGCCCTGTTTCGGAGAAGGCAGCTCGGCTTTGTCTTCCAGGACTTTAATTTGCTGGATACACTATCCATCAAGGAGAACATTATTCTCCCTCTCGTCCTGGACAACACGCCCGTTAAGGTGATGGAAGAACGACTACAGGAGATCGCGGATATTCTCGGCATCCAATCCATCTTGAACAAGCGGACCTTCGAAGTATCCGGAGGGCAGCAGCAGCGGACGGCCATTGCCAGAGCCATGATTCATCGGCCTTCCATTCTGTTTGCCGATGAGTTGACGGGCAATCTGGATTCCAAATCGGCCAACGATGTCATGCTTTCCCTTAAAGAAGTGAATGAACGGCAGAACGCGACAATCATGATGGTGACGCACGATCCGTTCGTCGCAAGCTTCTGCGGGCGAATCATCTTTATCAAGGACGGCAAGCCTTTCTCGGAAATCCGCAGAGGCTCCAACCGACAAGCTTTTTTTCAGCAAATCTTGGACTCGTTGAGCGTATTGGGAGGCACCTTCGATGAAATACCGGCAGCTCGCCATTAAGAACGTTGCCGGGAATTGGCATCAGTATATAGCCTTTTTTCTGAGCAGCGTATTTTCCGTCATGATCTTCTTCATCTATGCCGAGTTTATTTTCCATCCGGGTGTCGTGAACGGAACGATCCGGGCCGCTGACAAGGTCCGCAACGGGCTTATCGCCTGTGAGTATATCATTTTCATCTTCTCGTTTTTTTTCGTGCTGTATTCCAATTCTGCATTTATTAAATCGCGCAAGAAGGAATTCGGCTTGTTCACGCTGCTCGGGATGAACCACTGGCAATTGAAGAGAATGGTCTGGTATGAGAGCTCGATTATCGCGCTTGTTTCCATTGCCGTTGGGATGGCGTTCGGTTCTTTGTTTGCGAAGCTGTTCTTTATGACCTTGGCCGAATTGTTAAAAACCAATGATCCGATTCCGTTCCGGTTTGTTCCCAAGGCGGTAGGGATCACGGCGGGAGGGTTCTTCCTGCTGTTCCAGGTCATTACCTTGTTCAACCTGTTCCGGCTTAGGCGCAGCAAGATTATCGATCTGCTCCAAGCGGCCAAAAAACCGAAGAATGTGCCGGCCTTCTCATGGTTTCTCGTCCTCCTGTCGCTGATATGTCTTGGGACAGGGTACTATCTGGCGTGTATTTCCAACATGTCAAACATTGTCAAAACCTTCTTTGTCGTGCTGTTCCTTGTCATAACAGGAACGTATTTTCTGTATACACAAGGAAGCACGGCCATATTCCGCAAGCTGCAAAGAATGAAATCCGTCTATTACAAGCAAACTCACTTGATCACGATTTCCCAACTCGTCTTCAAGATGAAAGATAATGCCCGGCTGCTATTTGCGGTTTCCATTCTCAGTGCGGTCGTTCTGACCGCATCCGGTACCATCTATGTGTTCTACCATGATTCCCGAAGTCAATTGCTGGAGCAGTATCCGCAGACGATAGGATACGAAGAGCAAGGGATGGAAGGCCACCCGGTTATGGACCCGCAGAGAATTAGGGACATTATGCGGCAGGATAAGGTGCAGATCGAATATGAATTCGAAATGACGGGGGTTGCTGTTCCTTTTCAAGTTAAATATATTAACACGACGGATACTTCGGCGCTGATGATCCCGGCAAGCAAATATAATGAACTCGCTGAGCGGAAGGCCTGGAAGCCGGTGAAGGTGGAAGAGGGGCATGCGCTGTTCGTATTTCCGTACCGAAATATATTGGGACATGATTTTTTCGCCAAGGGGGACCTGCTGGAAACATCGATAGGCGAGCATAAGATGTCCTTTGAGATGGATGGGCAGATCGAACACGGATTAGGGAATACGAGCATCCGGATAAGATCCTTCCTTATTATTAATGACGAACATTATAGACAGTTGATGGATTCCACCCCGGATGCTTTCAAAATAAGATATTACGGCTTTGAACTGAAGAACTGGGAGCGGACGAACGACACGGTGAACCGGGTGATCAGTGAAATCGATCTGGAGCAGAAGCCGTATTTTACTTCGCGAGTTCAAAATTACTTGGACATGGCTCAGGCAAATTCGTTAGCGCTGTTTATTGGAATATTTATCAGCGTGCTGTTTTTTATAGCGGCGGGCAGCATGATATATTTTAAATGGTTCACAGAGTTGCAGGAGGATCAGGCTGTCTACAGGTCCCTGCGAAAGATCGGCATGACGCCGGCGGAATTGAAGAGAGTGATTACTACCCAGATCGGGCTTGTTTTCTTCATTCCTTTTATGGTCGGTACGGTCCATGCCTGCTTCGCGTTCAAAGCGCTTGGGAATCTGCTTGCCGTCAGTGTCTGGAAGTATGGATTAGTCGTCATCGGCCTGTTCTTCTTTATGCAGTACCTCTATTTTATCCTTACTCGTTATGCATACATGAGGCGTATTTTGAAATAAATCGATACTCGTCCAGGATGCCCCGGAAACCGGGGTGTTCTTTTTTTTTCTTCTCCGCGGGGATCGAGCCGGACTGCGATTTCGGCATTTTTTCATTCGGTCTATTGCCGTTTGCCCACACATCGTGAGAGTAGCGGTATAAAGGTATGAACCTGCACATTGCATCTTTTTTACTCGATTGCTTGACCAAATTCACACGCCCGTTGGCTCGACGTGACAGCGTTGCTAGATGCTCTGCCCCTTCCAATCGTTCGGCAGGAATCAACAGCGGATATGATATAATGGACCATAGATTTTGAGGGCGGTTCCCTGGAACGGGAGCCCTCCTTAGGCAAAGTTTCTTCATCGAGAATATGTACTGTCCATTAACGTTCTGACCCAATGATGCGGGCCGTCGAAATGGAGCAATCGATGCTGCATTATTATATTTGTTATAAGGGAAGAAGACTCTGGGGACCAATGACGAAAGAAGAAGCCATAGCGGAACTCTTCGAGCTGAACCGTGCTTTCACCGGGCTTAGTATACAGATTGTGGATGCAAGAACGAATAAGATAAAGGGAGAAATCAACCCGAAACGGCGCAAGAAATAGAAGAATATAATGTCTGGACGAGGCAGACCCGTACGAAGCGGCTTATTCGGGGCCGGCTTGCCCAGGAAATCTATTGACGGATCAGAATGAGCTTGACATAATAGGGATAGTCAAATAATTCAGGTGGAGACGCTGAGAAAACCTGCAAGCATTCAAGGCTTTGCGAGAGCGAAGGGCTTGTGGTTTCATCGCGTCTTTTTTGTCATGCGGCTGTGCGGCTTGGCAAGTACTCACCAACCATTCAAAGGAGATTGTTATGAACACAAAGAGGACAATGAATATCGGTCATCGGGGGGCAGCTTCAGAAGCACCCGAGAATACGCTGATCGCCTTCCAGAAGGCTCTGGAGCAAGGGGCAGACGGATTGGAGCTGGACATTCATCTGACTGCGGATGGGGAGATTGTCGTTTGTCACGATTCGACGGTCAACCGGACGACGGATGGAACCGGGGCCATCCGCTCCATGACGGTGGCAGAGCTGAAACAGCTGGACGCCGGAATCCGTTTTGACGAATCGTTCCGCGGGGAGCGAATCCCTCTATTGTCAGAGGTTTTTGAACTGGTTCCGAAGCATATTATGATTAACATCGAGCTGAAGAATACTTATGATGGAGCTGTCGAAGGTAAACTGGTCGATCTGATTCGGAGCTCGGACCGGTTGGATTCCGTCGTGGTTTCCTCCTTCCGCCATCAATGTCTTGCCCGTCTTAAGGCTCTGGAGCCGGACTTGAAGATCGGGATTCTTTACGATGAGCTGTACAGCCACAGAGGCTATGCCGATTTAAGCCCGGCGCCTTTATACTCGGTTCATCCTCACTTCCGTTATATCCAGGCCGAGGATATCCGGGATTTGCGGGAAGGCGGCTATGAGGTCTATGTATATACTGTAAATAATGAGGATGATATGAGGAAGATGATTGAGGCCGGAGTATCGGGGATTATTACCGATTGCCCGGCTAAGCTGCAGAAGCTGCTGACCGGGAAATAACCCGGATATTTCATAATATATCCTTCGCATGAGCAGTCCAGGGGAGCCCCTTGGGCTGCTTTTCTTTTACGCAAAGTTTATTAATGCATCATAGGTCATATCGGTTTATTACAAGGGTCATATGGAAAATATGACCGGCATCATAGCCATTTTATGACTTTTTCCACCTGTCACCCATAGGGACAATCGATATACTTATTTGTGAATAAAATTAGAAAGGTTCGGCCGACCAAGGCCGTTCCAATAACAGGAGTGGGGGGAGCAAGCCAATATGGAGAGTATTACGAAATTTTCCATGAAAAACGTAGCGGCATTAATCATCATGATGATAATGCTCGTTGGCGGGGGAATGTATGCCTCATCTATATTGAAAGTGGAAAGTATGCCCGATATCTCCTTACCCATGGTTATGGTCAACACGCAATATATGGCACCGCCCAGTGATGTGCTTGAGCATGTAACTAAACCGTTGGAAAAGACGATATCCGGCATGGAAGGCTTGAAAAACCTGACTTCAACCTCGAGCGATAATTACTCCAATATTATGGTCGAGCTGAAGCAGGGTGCCGATCTCGACAAGGCGAAGAGAGAGATTGAAAGCCTGGTCGCTAACGTTCGGCTGCCGCTGGGAGCGGAGAAGCCCAAAGTACAGACATTCGGATTTGCTTCGTCGCCGGTCTATTACATGGCCATCTATGGTGAGGAGGGCATGAATCAGGCAGAGCTTGACAAGATCTATCGGGACGTTATTTTGCCTGGCTTCAACTCCGTTAGCGGGCTGGACCACGTCGATTCGATAGGGAATCAGGAGACGGCGCTGACCATTAAGCTGGACGCGACGGCGATTAGCCGTTACGGGTTCACACCGGCACAGGTAGCCGGTTATATCCAGTCTTCCATTATGTCCAGTCCGGCGGGAACCGTTGAATTTCGTGGAAATAACCAGATGGTTCGGATCACGGGAGAGTTTAATTCCATCTACAGCTTGGAGAATATGAAGCTCACCGCGCCGACAGGAGAAACCTTAACCCTTAGGGACATAGCTTCTATAGAGGCGATCAGCGAATCGAAATTTATCGGGCGGCTGGATGATAAGCCGGCTATTGGGGTTCATTTATACAAGACCAAGAGCGCCAACGCCGTCCAATTCGGCAACGAAGTAGACCGGATGATCGAAGTCTGGAAGCAGACTCATCCGAACATCGCCTTCCAGACGATTTACAATTCCGCAACCGATATAGAGAATTCGATCCATGGCATGGTTCAAGAAGGAGCGCTCGGTGCGCTGCTGGCTTCCATCATGATCCTGCTGTTCCTGAGGAATGTACGAATGACCTTGATCGTGCTGGTCTCCATTCCGCTATCGATATTGATCACTCTAATGGTCATGGCGCCGCTTGGCATCTCTCTTAACATTATGACGTTAGGCGGAATGGCCATAGCGGTCGGGCGGGTCGTGGACGACTCCATTGTTGTTATCGAGAATATTTACAGCCAGTTGCAGAAGGCGCATGAGCGCAACGAATCGGTTATATTGATGGCTACCAAGCAGGTGGCTGCCGCCATCACTTCTTCTACGATAACCACCGTGGGAGTGTTTGGGCCGCTTGGTTTCATAGGCGGCATGATCGGGGAGATATTCCGACCTTTTGCCATTACGTTAGGTGTAGCGCTGATGTCTTCTCTGTTGGTCGCACTTACGGTCATTCCGATGCTGGCCAAATTGATGGTCATGAGAAGCAAGAGTATAGCGAAGGAACATACCGTAGGCAAAGTTACTCTGCGTTACAAGAGCGCTTTGGAGTGGAGCTTAAAGCATCGGATCAAAACTTTGCTGTTGTCCGGGCTGATGTTCATCCTGTCCATTGTTCTGATCGTTCCCAACCTGGCCATCTCCTTCATGCCGGAGAGTGAATCAGACAAGCACATGTATCTGTCGGTTAACATGCCGAGGGAAACGTCCATGGAAATGATGGATGCGAAGATGAAGGAAATCGAAGATATGATTCGGGAACAGAAGGACGTTAACGGACAGCCTAAATTCACTTATATCGAATCGCTGGTAGGCTATGATTTCAGTGAAGATGTGGTTCCTTATAAGGCCACCCTGTTTACCGCGGCCTCTGAAGCTACGAATGCCAAGAAGGCATTGAATGAATTGAAAGAGCAAGTCTTGTACGAGCTTCCCAAAGGCTCTCAGGTTTCCGGCTCATTGATTTCGTTCGGCGGAGACGGCGGCGGGGGAGTGGACTTCTCCTATCTGCTTAAAGGCGAGGATACATTGGTCCTGCAGCAGGCGGCTGCTCTTGTTAAGGAGAAGCTGAAGGAATTCCCGGAGATGACGTCGATCAAGGACAGTCTGAGTGAATTGAAGACCGAAGTTGAAGTGATGGTGGACCAGAACAAGGCGAGAGTATACGGTCTGACTTCAGCGGAAGTCATGCAGACGGTGGCCGGTTGGATCGGCAAGGAAAAGCTGGGTGATCTGAAATTTGACAATGTCCTGTACAAAACTGTAGTTGAACTAGACGATAAATACAAAGATTCATTGGAGGCATTAGGAAAAATCCAATTGACTTCACCTACCGGTGCCAAGGTGCAGCTGAACGAAATCGCCAAGCTCCGGCAGATTGACGCTCCGGTGTCCATCGCCAGAGATAATCAGAGTCAGACGCTTCGGGTAACGGCTGCTATCGACAGCAAGGACAAAGGCGGAGTAAGCGCCAGAGTGGCTGCCGCCCTGGATCAATTGGAGCTTCCGTCCGGTGTCACCCGGGAAGTGTCCGGTGTATCGGATAACATCAGCGAAGGATTTGGTGACTTGTTCGTCGCGATGGGAGCTGCCATCTTCATTGTTTATTTGATCATGGTTCTCACCTTCGGAAATGCCAGTGCGCCATTCGCCATTCTGTTCTCTCTGCCATTGGCTGTAATCGGCGGATTGCTGGGCTTGTTGATTACCTCGGAATCACTGAACGTCACTTCCTTGATCGGATTCATGATGTTAATCGGGATTGTGGTAACGAACGCGATCGTCATGATAGACCGCGTGCAGCAGCTGCGGGAAGAGAACCTTCCGGTTCGCGACGCGCTTATCGAAGGAGCTATGGAGCGCTTGCGCCCCATTCTGATGACCGCAGGAGCCACCATATTTGCTCTCATGCCACTGGCGATGGGCTTCTCCAAAGGAGCCTTGATTTCCAAAGGGTTGGCCGTCGTCGTCATTGGAGGATTAATTACCTCCACTATATTGACGCTGGTTATTGTACCGATCGTCTATGACTTAATTCATTCTGTGAATAGAAGGCTGGCACGGATCTTCCGCAGATCGCCGAAAGCGTCCCAAGCAACGGCAACTTCCGCAGCCCAATAATCGTAAGAGTAAAGGAGAATCAGGCATAATGAAGCACATGGAACGAATGAACAAACGGACTAAGGTTTCCGCAGTGCTTGGAGCGGTTGTTATCAGCGCGGCCCTAATCTCCGGCTGCAGTGCCGATCCGGTGACCTCTGCAAACCCGTCTGTGGAGCAAGAACAGCAGGTGAAGACGGTTAAGACGATAAATATAGAAAAACAGAAAATCGGAGAGCCGCTGGAGCAAGTCGCTGAAGTCGTTCCGTCTCTTAGGATGGACGTCTTTGCCAAAGCAAACGGCGATGTGGTTCAGTTGGTAAAGAAACGCGGGGACTATGTCAACGAAGGGGATGTCATCCTTAAGATCGATAAGCATGATGTCCAGGTACAGCGGCAGAAAGGGCTGCTCAGCGTGAAGAGCGCCCAGGCTGAGCTGGAGCGTGCGCAGCGAGACTACGTCAACGGCTTGACCGAGATGAAGAATTCGATTCAGAAGCAGGAGCAGGCCATTGCCGAAATGGAGAAAAACTACAACAAGCTGCGCAACGATTATGATCTCGGGCAGGCCACCAAGATGGAGCTGGAGCAGATGGAAACCCAACTGAACAACCAGCGAATGGACCTGGATATTATGCGCAAGAAGCTTGCCACGATGGAATCGTCCAATTCGATGGCTGCCCTGGAGGTTCAATTGGAGTCCTCGCAGCTAAACTTGCAGGAGATTGACCGGAGCCTGCAGTATTATGAAGTTAAAGCGCCGGTGAGCGGCATTCTGACCGAATTGTCCGTTGTCGAGAAGACCACCCTGTCTCCAGGGGTACAGGTTGGAAGAATCGAGCAATTGAATCCCGCCAAAATAACGGCCAGACTTACGGAGGAGGCGGCTTCCTACCTGCGTGGCCAAGAACAGGTATCCTTCTATGTGCCGGACAGCGGAGAGAAGATGCAGGGAACCATAACCTACCTGGCGGATGTCATGAATGTAGATACGAAAACCTACGAGTTGAATGTGGAGGTGCCCAACGAGGAGCATAAATTGAAGCCGGGAACTCGTGTTCAACTGATGCTTACCGAGGAGGAGCAGCTTGTCTTAGCCGTGCCGACCTCCAGCATTGTTCGGGAAGGCTCCGACAGCTACGTCTTTATCCTCAAGCAGGACCATGTGGAGAGACGGAAAGTGGAATTGGGCCGGCTGGACGGATTGAATCAAGAAATTCTGTCGGGCGTTGAAGAAGGGGAGCGGCTGGTCATATCGGGACAGCATCAACTGGTGGATCAGGAAACCGTTAAAGTAGCCGACTAAAAACGTTGAAATAGCAAGAAGAACGTCCTGGGGAGGAGAAACTATGGTAGTACGTTGGAAAAAAACATTGTCGGCGGTCGTTCTGACCGCCTCCCTGCTGTCTTCCGGATACAGTGCTTATGCGGCGGGTGACCTTCCGGTTGCAGCCGAGCAGACGAGCGCGGTCTATTCATTGACGGAAGCTCTGTCCGTCGAAGTGAAGAGCGTCCTTAACGAACGTAACGATACCGGTTCGCGCATAGGAATTGTGGTCAAGATGGAGAATAACAGCGGCCGCAACGCGCGGGTGCCGGATTATGAAGTCAGGGTGCGCACGTCGGACGGCTTGCAATATACGCTGCAGCCAAGCGCAACGAATGCAAGGACGGTGCAGCCCAAGGAGAAGATTGAGCTCAGTTATATGACCTCGGTCGACCGTACCGGGTTCAACGTTTCGGAAATCAGTTGGGTCGATATTGATATGTATGTATACCCCAAGGTGGAGACCGAAATGCTGACCGTACCGGTTCAGCAGTTGGAATGGACGGGCAGCGGGGATGAAATTAACCGGCAGGGCGCGGTACTGAAATGGGGAGAATCGTTCACGATTCCATCGCTGACTTCCCCGCTGCGGTATACCCCTTCCAAAGTGGAGGAAGAGAATACGCCAACCGGTCCGGTTAAGCTGATAACGCTGCTTGTCGAGAATCCGGGCACGACGATGGAGACCGTTCCCGACTTTATGCTGGAAGGCAAGTCGGGGAAGTCCGTGTTCAAGGGACAACGGGCAGAGACGGAGCCCATTACGCTGGAGCCGGGGGAACGGGAGTATATCCATTACGCCATCCCGGTCAAAAATAATGTGGACCTGGAAAGCTTCAACCTGCTCACTCAGGAAAATTTCATGGTCGCCGATCCGACCGGCAAGCTGACTCCCATTCCGTACGAGATAGGACGATTGAACGTGGTTCTGCCGGGAAAGACGGGCTTTTCCTTGCACGGGTTAAACCGGTATGTGATGGACACCCCGATGAAGGTGGACGACGTGAATTCGTTAATTCATCCGGATGTGGACGTATCGCTGGTCGAGCTTTACATGCATGAGAACCAAGGGGAAGGCTATAAGACGGCGATTGCCAAATTCAAGCTTCGCAACAAGGGCGAGCAGCCCGTGCCCGTGCCCGTATTCGATGTCGATTTGAAGAATAGCGGAGGATATACGTACAGCGGGGTCCGCCAAATCTCTTCCACGGAGAAGCTGATGCCCAATTTAAGCTATACCGTCAGCTATTCATTTGCCATCCCGGAATCGGAGAACGAGGAGAAGCTGGGGTTATTCCTGGTGGACAGCCAGACTGCAAAGCCTTATCGTACGACGATCAGCGCCTATCAGACGGAGATCATGAAGCAGGACGAAACGAGCTCGCGCTTGTCCTTCTATCCGTTCGATGTCGAACTGAAGGATTGGACGCTCCTGACCAGCACGAACCCGATGCCGGGCTATGTCACTTACTCGTATAAACTTCAATTGGATCTGGACATTCAACGGAAGGACAGAGTGGTTCTCGATCAGAGCTTCTCCACCATGAAGGTCGAACTGATCGATACACTCGGACGGACTATTGCTCAAGAGCATTTCTCGTTCACGGGAATGAACCGGTTGATCAGTGGGGTGCAAACGGTAGAGTTTAAAGATTTGCGAACGGATCAGTACGAATACCCATTAACCATTCGAATCTACGAAGCGATTGAAACTCCGCAGGGAGAAGCCAAACGGCTTGTCAAAACATTGAAACAGCATTAATCCCAAGGCCCCTGTCTTTTCGGCGGGGGCTTTTTTTGTTAAGGAATAAAATTTCAAGGTAATATTTGATTAGGGAAATTATATTCATTATAATTTGAGTAACGGTTTTTGAGAGGATATAGGAGTAGACTATGGGGAAAGAGTGATTGAATATGATAAGTGGCGGATTAGTAAGTTTGCGGGAAGCGTTAAGCTCGTTGAAGCCGATGGAGCAGAAGGCGGCCAAGTACATCCTGGAGCACCCGGACAAGGTGGTCAATTTGTCCGTACAGAAGCTGGCCGAACTGGCCGGCGTGAGCGTGGCTACGATTGTCCGGTTATCCCGGTCCCTGCAGCTCAAAGGGTTTCAGGAGCTCAAGATCAAGATAGCTGCCGATTTGGCACAGAACACACGGGAAATCAATTCCTATCAAGAAATACAGATGGACGGTTCGACCAGCTCCCTCATCGAATCGATATCCCATAACAATATTCAGTCGATTCAGGATACGATGTCGGTGCTGAGGGTAGCCGATGTGGAGAACGCGATCCAAACGATGAGCTCGGCCCGTAAGATCACGGTATTCGGAGTCGGTGCGTCCGCAGTTATCGCCGAGGATTTCAAGCAGAAGCTGACCCGAATTAACCGCTGGTGCGAGGCGGCCTACGATTTCAATTCGATGGCAACTCTTGCCGCTAATCTGATGGAAACCGATGTCGCCTTCGGGATATCCTATTCCGGTCAGACTGAGGATATCATCCAGGCGTTGACGGTAGCCCGGGAGAGCGGGGCCTCGATCATCTCCTTGACCAAATTCGGCAATAACCCGGTCATGGAATTGGCGGGAATAAGGCTTTTTACCAGCTCCTTGGAAAAAAGCATCCGCAGCGGAGCGATGGCTTCCCGAATTGCGCAGCTTAATGTCATTGACATTTTATATGTCGGCATTGCCAGCCAGAATTACGACGAGAATATTCTCGCTCTTGAGAAAACAAGGAATGCCGTTCGGTTTTCCAAAAGAAACGGCTAAGCTTCCTGCCGATAATAAGAGCATAAGTACACTTAATTTTGCACGTTTATGGAAAAATGTGCCGATTAAAAGTAATAGTGCAGCTATTTTTTCAAGTTTGAGGAAACCGGTCTTAAATAAGGGCTGTATTCATCGTAACTCCAAAACAGCTTAAAAGACGCTAAATAAAACTACACGATTCGAGGACGCGGCATTTATTGGCTGAATCCTTCCAATTTGCCTCCAAGCGGCGATTTTAGACGATATTTGAGCCTCGGAAAAAGATAACGGACGTGCTAAGTTAAGGGTAACGCGGTTAATGACATCAATGAAAGTAGAGGATCGTCCGTGGGATTGCCCAAAGAGTTCCGCAGGCTGCTCTTAATGAATGCCATGTCATTCATTATTTTTATCTACATCGGGATTTTTGTGAACCTTTATATTTGGGAGCAGGGGCATCGAATCGCTGATGTAGCCTGGTTTAATTTGTTCCTGTTTCTTACTTGGGCGCTATCCTTCTCGCTTGGAGCATGGCTCTTGAAGCGCTGGTCGATCCGGCTGTTATTCGGGCTGTCCGCTTTATCCGGTGGGACCGCCTTCCTCCTACTTTCCTTTCTGCATCTCGATAATCGGATGCTGTGGATATCCATCATCGGAATGCCGGTGGGCATAATGTGGGGCTTCTTTTCCTGTGCCCAAAATTTAAGTATCTCCACTTCCGGCAAAGGGCAGGAATTCGGCAATTTTTTTGCCGCCTCGAACACTATTTCCCAGATTACCAATATGTCGGTTCCTATCGTTGCGGCTCAAGTGATCGGCTGGTTCGGCTATTCCGGCTCCTTCACCTTGATGCTGCTGTTTGTGACCGGCATGCTTATAACCGCGCTAACGCTTCCCCGAATATCGTTAAAGTCCAAGGACCTCCGCCAGCAGAACTGGGGGGAAACGATGAAATACCGGCAGGTCTTCATGGAGCCCAGGCTGAAATGGCTTATTCCGTCCTGTCTGGCCGCCGGACTGTTCCTGCAGTTTCAAGGCTTGTTTGCTCTCCTCTTTACATTCAGCATAACGGAAGACAAGACGATCATAGCTCTGTTGAATACGCTGTACACCTCTTCCTCATTATTTGCCCTGTTTCTGTATCGCAAGCTCAAGCTTGGAGAACGGAACTGGCTCCATGCGGCCATTCTGCTGCTGGCCGGCGGTTTTCTGCTGATGCTGTACCCGGTGCCCGTGGTGCTCATATTGTCTAATGTCATGACGACCGTTGGCTTGTTCTACTTCGGTACGACCTGGAATGCCCAGCAGTTCAGAGCCATCAGCCACCATCCTCCCGAGAGGCAGTCCTCACTGCTGGTATGGCGGGAATGCTTGATCTGCTTAACGCGCTGTGTAATGCTGGTACTTATCTTGTTCGTTAAAGATTTCTCGGGAGTAGTCTTTGTCCTATTGATCTCCGTTGCTATAGGCACCTTGTTTTCCATTCCATACTTTCAGAAAAAGCTGGAGATGACCCCGGAGCTTCCGCCGCAGGAGACCTCCGTTGCAAAAGTATAGCTTGTTAGGCTGTGGACGAATTTGCCGTAAGATCGACGGTTAAAAGGCCGGTGAACCGTTGCTCGTTACCACGTAAGGACCGACAGAAATGCAGGTCTTCAGAAGGATTTTAGCCAAAGTCGGCGAATGACCAGCGAAAGTACAGTTTTTTCCGCATGGGGTGGGGATAGACCTGCGGATTCGCACGTCTTCTGCGAGATTTACCGAATATTCGCAAAAAGACGTGCACTTTTGCTCGTTTTGAAAGCAACACCTATATAGGATGTCGGATGTCCACAAAAGGAATACATTCGCATATATTGGAGAGTTAACGAGCCGACCGGGGAGCGTGCGAAAGAATAAAAAAATTCCAAAACACTACGTTGGGGAGAAATGTAGTGGTATGGAATAAGGAAAATCCTTGGAATAAGTGTTGTGTAAATTTGTTGGTTTTCGATTCCACAATTCTGGCTTCTTCGTAAGTGTTGCCGGTGCGGAAATGAAAAGATTGTTTATGGAGGAGATTTCCGGTAAAACACATAAACTGCAGGATATTCAAGTTCTATCGTCTTGGGGAAGTTATAGAACGACACAAAAGCGGCCACAGCCAGCAGGATAATCGACAAGCAAACCGTAATTTTAACCAGCACGCTTTTTCTTGTTGAGTTCATTTAGCTTCCATGTCAAAATGTTAAAGTACCTGAATCTATCTCTCTCTAAGGGGCGTTTGTGACATCAATGTTAATCCCCGAATATTTCTTAGATAATACATCCGATGCGGAGCCAGCTTCTTTCCGAAATACTAATTCAAAAACTTTTGTGGTATTGGCACCAGCGGTATGGATTTCTTCTTCTCTTTCTCTCACTATTTCTCTCAAATCTTTATCAATAAAATTCTTGTCGCTTATAGTGATTTTGAAACGAATCTCTTTGTTTGAGCGATTTGTAATTTGAAATTGACAATATCCAGTATGGCCGTCCTTTTTATTTACACCTATTTCACAAAAACTATTTTTTTGATTGTAGTATAAAGCGCGTACATCATGAACAAATAAATATATATATGCTTTGAATAGCAATATGGGGGCAAGTGTTAGACATAGTATGATTAAAAGTCTCCTTTTTTTGTAATGCTTTATAAGTAAAAAGATTCCAATAACAAAACAAACAAAGATTATGATAGGCAATATAAATACTGTTTTGCCTTCAATCCTTAAATTAAAGTAGTCATAAAATTTAGAGACTAAAAAAGTTTTGTTAGGAAACCGTAGCATGAAAAGTACTGGTAATAAGACGAGAAGAATTGATAAAAATCTAAACATCCGATTCACGCTTTAAAACACCTCCATATTATAAAGCCATTCTGCATAATTGATTTATGCGAATATATAACTAGTTGTTGATATATTGAAAAACACTTAAACAAGCGATGGTTTGTATAGTAGTTCATCACAACCAGCAGTTGCTTTCTAAATTTATTTGATATATTAATAATATCATTAACATTCCTAAAAAATACCCTATTTTTCCAAATTACGCACTTAAGACCCATGTAAACTAAAGTCTATATATGGTAATATTTGTAACAATGAATGGTTGCGCAGCCATCATAATAATCAGAAGAAAGGATTTCATTAAATGATTAAGCCTTCAGTAATTTTGCGATGTTTAATGGTAGGTTTAATTGCATTTCTTTCCTTTGCTTCTTCGGCCCTGGCATCAGAGACAACAAAAATAATGTAGTTGATGTAAAAGACCTTTTACCACAATCTGTAATTGACAATTATAAGGGTTCTTTAAATAGTATTGACGAATTGCTAGCTTCTGCTGATATTACAATTAGAACTATTGATCCTGAAGACTACCCGGATGGTTTTGAAGGCATTAAGGTAAATAATGTTGATGAATTAGCTGCACTAGTATTATCTTCTAAGAATCAGATTAGTGAACAATTAGGTACAGCAAATCCGTATGATACCCAGGCCGATTTCTCTATTGCTGGGAGCAACGTTGTAACACACGACTATACAATAGGGGATTTTTACACCTACTGGGTTAAATTATATGCTACGATCACTTATGATGTTGGAAAATATCCACAAGACCGAGAAATTACTTCTTTGTCGGCTAACACCCAGTTGCATGGTTTTACTCTTGGGGTTTCTTGGTAACAAGGAAATGTTACTTCAATAAAAACTTCTGCTACAACATATAAGTCGACAGCAAATGGGACCCTAAGCTTAAATATTATTATTGAAGGGATCGGAAAAGTAATAGATGTTCCGGTAAGTGGTTCAACGACTGGAGGTATTTAGTATTAAGGGGCTGCCTTTTATCACAATAAATGGCGGCCTTTTTTTGTTTATTAAACTATTTGTGGACATCGAGCGGTTATATGCTCGAAAAACCATTGACATTTTGCCAAGAGTGCAAGCATAATAGATATACTGTGATTCCGTTTGGGTAGAGACGATGAGAGAACCCCGGAAACCATTAATGCCTTGGGATAGGTGTGGTTTCTGGTGGTCGGCTCATCGTCTTTTTGGCATATTGTTTATTGACGGGAAGGAGCAAGCTTATGAGTATCAATCCAGAACTCTGGCAGATCAGCAATTTTGATTTAACGATAAGAATCATTCTCGCTCTTCTTCTGGGGGGGCTTATCGGATTGGAGAGAGAGTGGAACAACCACGCGGCAGGTTTTCGCACACATATCCTGGTATGTGTCGGGTCGGCCTCGATTATGCTGCTGTCCATTTACGGATTCTCCGCATTTGTTTACGAGGCTAACGTTCGTACCGACCCGGCGCGGCTGGCTGCGCAGGTCATCAGCGGGATCGGTTTCTTGGGAGCAGGAGCTATCCTGCGCACAGGCCCTACCGTGTCGGGGTTAACGACAGCGGCGTCCATCTGGGTAGTGGCCGCGATCGGATTGTCCGTAGGGGCCGGCTTTTATTATGCTGCCATACTGGTCACCGGTCTCGTACTGATCAGTCTGTTTCTCCTGAACAAGTGGGAGAAGCATATGATGTGGCATCGTCGGACTCAGGAAATCACCCTGAGAATTGTTGACCGGCCGGGAAGCCTTGGAAATATAGCGACCCTCTTAGGCAATCATTCCATTCAGATCAAGAATATCCATATGGAGCATGAGCAGGGGCTTATGTTTAGCGAGGATGAGAACATCATCAAGATTCGGTTGACGCTGCAGCTTCTCAGTGCGGATAAGCTGGTGGATGCATTGGACGAATTGACACGCTTGGAAACCGTACTGGCCGTAGATTCAGGTCATATTTCCGGCAGCGGCAAGTCGGGCAAAGGCCGGGCTGCATTTCAGAAGGGCAAGGGAATTAATAAAGCAGGATAATCCATTTATGTGGGTGGAGATGATGAGAAAACCCGCAGGCACGCCAGTTTCCTTGATTGGGATAGGGAACCGCTGTTGCTTGCGGTTTTTTATGCCGAAATTCGGGTTGGCATGATGATAAGCCTTCCGTGGTTTGGGCAGAGAGCAAAATGAGTAATCGCATTGGGGTCATACACCTGTACTATTTGTTTCCCCAGGAACTGGCTGCCGCAATAGATAAAGAACAAGGGAGAGAATGGACATGGGTGAAATCAAATTGATAGTCAGTGATTTGGACGGGACTTTGCTGTCCGCCGATCACCAATTAACCGAGAAGGTCCGCATGGCGGTCCGCCGCTTCACGGAGGCAGGAGGGATGTTTACGTTCGCTACCGGAAGGCCCGGCCTGACGGTACGGACGGTGGTCGAGGCGTTGGATATCGATCTGCCTTTTATTCTCTGTAACGGATCGGTGATCGCCGACCGCGAGCGGACGTTGGAAATGGTGCCTATGAAGCTAGATGATTTGATTCCGGCGATGGAAGAGGCGGACCGGGAAGGAATCTCGGTACTGCTGTTCGAAGAGAATCAGATTTCCGTATTCCGAAGAACCGAGGATGTGGATAGATTTGAGCATAAAGAAGGCATATCCTGCCGCCTGATTGATTTTACGACGGAGGAATGGAAGTCGGCCACATTGCAAAAGGTGTTGTGGATCGGCGATTTCCAGAAAATACAGCCGATATGGGATGCTTATTTACGAAAGCTTGGAAATCAGTATTCTGTCTTCCAGTCTGAAATCGACTTTCTGGAGATCATCCCGGAAAACCAGAGCAAAGGCCAAGCTCTTAAGAAGCTGATGAACAGACTTCACCTGAAACCGTCTCAGGTTATGGCTATCGGCAACCAGCTCAACGATCTGGACATGATCGAGACCGCGGGAGTCGGCGTCGCTGTAGCTAACAGTCATCCGTTATTAAAGGAAAAGGCGGATTATGTATGTCTGGATAGCTACGGGGACGGTGTTGTAGAGGCAATACATACGTTCTGCCTGCCATCCCGTCAGGAGAGGTCATCGGGAATGGGAGCGGGATAAGGAAGCGATGGGCTACAGTGTTGTCTGTTGTCCCTGTGTCACAGCACGCAGGGAGGGGACACATTGAGCGTAGAGCATTCACTAAAATTGGCCGGTGGAGCAAGGCTGCGCTGTTAAAAAGCAAAAGGCCTGCAATTCTACAGCAATAATGCAGGTCTTTTGGAAGGCTAAGACGAGAATCGGCAAAAGATCAACATAAGTGCAGGTAAATTTTTCAATTCGGTTGATTTTCGGAATTTGGTGCGGATAGACATGCACTTTTGACTGTCTTTAAGGTGCTGGTGCTGTGCCAACAGCGTGTTGTTGCCCGAACCGCGTGCTTGTCAGATTCGAGCATTTTCATACGTTGGACGGACGTCCGGGAACCGAATGAACGACGACAAGGTCGTGATCCTTATTGGAGCACGACCTTGTCACCTTCTTGCAATCCTTCAATAATTTCCGTTTGCTCGGCTGTTTCGATGCCGATTTGGACGATTCTCTTCTCCGGCTCCGTCCCGTTAAGGACATAGACGAAATAATCATCTCCGTCTCTCTGGACCGTAATCGTCGGAACGACCAGAGCATTATCCTTCTGGTCGACGATGATCGTCCCCGTCAGACCGAGACCGGCAATCAGCCGGTCATGAGGCTCAAGCTCGACCGTTACTTCGAACTTCGATACTCCGTCGTTTCCGCTTTTGGCAAATTTGGATACTTCGGTAACCTTCCCTTTGAGCTTGTCATTGGGAAGCGCATCGATTCGAACGTCAACAGGCAGCCCCTCTTTAATCTGGAAAACTTCGTACTCTCCCACGGTAGCGACCATTTTTAACTGTGTCAAATCGACGATTTTGCCGAGCAGCTCCTGTTCGGCCACCCTCTTGGGCTCTTTCTTCTCATCGAACAGAAATATCCCGTCGGCTTTGGCCAAATATCGGGCTTCCGATATCAGCTCCTGGGTCTCCTTGATTTCATTCTGCAGCATGGCAAGGTTGATTGAATCGAGCTTCTGCTGCAGCTTGTCTGTTTCTTTATCCGTATAGCGTGCGAAAGCTTCTTGTTCCCCAACGGAAGCGGCAGTAGTCCTTGATGAATCGGGAGCAAGGGATTGAACGGCCTGCTGAATTTTTTGCTCGGTTTGCATTTTATCCACATTGGCCTGTTTGACCGCCAACTGCTTACGCAGGTCGTCCGTTTCCATCTCGAACAGAAGAGCTCCCTCGCTGATTTGCTCGCCTTCCTTCACCGCCCAAGATTGAATCGTCCCGGCGAAAGGGGCGTAGACGGCCGTCTCGCGGATGTAAGACGATTTCCCCTTGACTTCGATTGTCTGCACAAGCGCTTCCTGCTTGGCCTCAAATTCAAGGGCCTGACTGTAGGACTGCGGTGCGGAAGCTTCCATATTGTTGACAGGGCGGCTCTGTATATAGAGAAAGGCGGTAATCCCGAGCACTCCGGCAATGAGCAGCACCGGAATCCATCTTTTTTTCTTGCGCATCAACCTTAACCTCCTAGACATGATGAAGCATTGATAATGGTCTTGACACTATTCCAAAGCAGGAGCTCTGCGTTTCTCATTCCCGTTTGATGGCCGTAAGAGCGTCCGTCCGGGAGGCCTTGATGGCAGGGAAGATGCCGGATAACACCCCTGTCAGTACGGCGAAGAACAGGCCGACCGGCAGAATCCAGAAGCTGATGAACAGCAGCTCTTCACTAGAGCTTCCTTCGGAAAACTTCTGAACGACAATATTGATCAACCAAATGACCCAGTACGATAACACGATTCCGGCGATTCCTCCCAGCAGGCCGAGCAGAGTGGACTCGACGATAAACATATTTCGAATTTGCCTCAAGTTCGACCCCAGTACCTTCATAATGCCGATCTGCCTTCGGCGCTGATAGGTGGACATCGTCATGGCCACGATAATGGAGATGGACGCCACGAATAGAATGAACAGTCCGATTCCTCCGAAGACCAGACGGACGATGACAAATTCCTGCTGCATGGACTCCTGCCGCTGCAGATTGGATTGCGTGTTCAGCTTCAGCTTGCGGATCCATTCTTCCGTTTGCCGCACATGTTCGACCGAATCGACCTTAGCTTTGATGCTTTTCTCTACGAACCGGTTTGCGGACCTGCTCTTTTGCATGGCTTCCTGGATTCTCTCTCCAAGCTCAAGCGAAATATACGCTGTCCGATCATAGCGAACCATAGAATCCGGCATTCCCTCCGGCTTCTTGAGAATTCCGATTACCCGAACCGGGAAGGATACGGTTTGCAGGGTTCCATCCGTCTGTACGTCGGCAAATTCCAGCAGAATAGTTTTTTGATACAGAGGGTAGGGGATCAACGGCTCCTCCTCACGAGAAGAGGAAATGCGCTGAGACTGCGTTCTGCGAATGGCCGCAGTTCTTTCGTCGTATAAATTGACGGTGGCCCCATAACTCAAGATAATGGCGTTATTCAGATCCTGATAGGCCCCCTGCTGCAGCTCGAAGCCAAAGTCCTTCATGGCGGTCAAATCGGTCGCTATCAGCTCGGCAGAGCCCTTCTTCGTGGAATCAGCGGTGAAGTTGAAGTATTGAAGCCTGTTGAAAGGCGCGATGCTGATCACATTAGGCAGCGACCGGATAATCTCAATTTTCTGCTTGGAGATGTCGTAAGCGCCTGAGGTGGAGCGGGAATCCTTATTTTCGGCGGAGTCGCTTGAATCTTGTCCCGGATAAATTTGAATCTCGTCGGTTTTCAAGTAAAAGCCGATTCGCTGCTCGCTGAACTGAGTCACTGATTCCCCGAACGCCAGCGCAACGATAATCGAGGAAGAGCCGATGGCAATGCCGATCACGCACAGCAATGTGACGACCAAACGGCGTTTTAGCTGATCCCAGCCCAATCTTAAATAGTCGGTCCATCTCATAATGCATATCCCTGTCCTTTATTTATACATTCGATTATGTCACGTCCCTTGTTCCTCGTTCATAAATGCTTCATTCCCGGAGACCGCGGGAATAGCAGGGCCGGTTATTGCTCTGCCGCGAGTATCTTCGGTCAACTCGCCATCTTTCAAATGAATGATTCTCCCTGTTTGCATAGCCACTTCCTGTTCGTGAGTAACGATGACGAAAGTGATTCCGGAGTTAGCATTCAGGTCGATCAGAAGATCGATAATTTCTTGTTCGGTTTTGGAATCCAGATTTCCGGTTGGTTCATCCGCGAAGACGATGGCCGGCTCCGTAATAAGCGATCGGGCAATGCTCACTCGCTGCTGCTGCCCTCCGGATAATTGGGAAGGGAACAGCTCTGTTTTGTCGGCCAAGCCGACCTGGCTAAGAAGCTTCATCGATTTTTCCTTCCTCACAGACGGTTTAACGCCATGGAAAACTAACGGAAGCTCTACATTTTCCCTGACGGTGAAATGAGGGATTAGCTCATAAGACTGAAAGATAAATCCGATATGGGTTCTGCGAAACTCGGCCAGCTGGTTTTCATTCATCTTCTCTATCGGTTGGCCGGAAATAAGGATCGAGCCTTCGGTAGGCTTCATCAGTCCCGCCATAAGATTTAACAACGTTGATTTCCCCGAGCCCGAGCTGCCCAGAAGCGAAATCATTTCTCCTTTGTCAACGCGGAAATTGATCTCTTTCAACACGGGGGTTTGTTCGGTACCATTCTGGAAAGTATGGGATAACTGTCGTACCTCAAGCATGCTTTGCCTCCGCTTCGGTATTGGAATGTTTGTGCAGCCAAGCCGGCAAATCTATATATCGGGTGCCGATGTTGGCTTTGTACCCTGTGGGCATACAAGAAACCGGAACTTCGCACGTCCTGTCAAGGCGCACTTCCTTATACAAATCTCTCAAAAAAATTTTACGCTGGAAATATTTATGTACTTTAATAGTATACGATTTGTGAATTGCCGGAAGCAAACCGTGACCTTAAATGGCGAAAATTATGGTAAACTAGGATTATTAGTGCTTTGGCCGTTATTCTATAGAAAAAGGCAGGTTGGAGATATGGATCACAATTCTATTATTGCTGCCATGACGAAGAAAGAGCAGCTGGATGAAGTGAAGAACAGCCGGGTCAAGAAGGTCATTCTGATGTCCGGTGATATTATGAGTCTGAAGGAAATCATTTTCCAACTGCACTCGACCAATAAGGAAGTATACGTGCATATCGAAATGGTGGACGGAATCGGGCGGGATGCTTCGGCGGTTCAATATTTGGCTGAGGTTTTCCGGGCGGACGGGATTGTATCGACCAAGAGCAATGCTATCTCCGCCGCTAAATATGCCGGCTTGAAGACGATTCAGAGGGTGTTCGCGATAGATTCGGGTGCTTTTGAAACCGCGATCAAAATGATTGCGACCAGCAAGCCGGATAAGGTCGAGCTTATGCCCGGCCTGATGCCCCGGGTGATCAACGAAATGAAAAGAAGGATCAACCGCCCGCTCATTGTCGGAGGATTGATCCGTTATAAAGACGAAATCGAGACCGCTCTCAACAGCGGCGCCGATTATGTGTCTGTTGGCGACCCCGAATTTTGGTAGGGGTCTTTTTTTGATAGTTTGTGAGGTTATTTACAATTGGCGAAAGACCGCGATTAACGTCAAGTATTACCAAGTATTATAGAATAATGTCGAACATTATTGCAAAAAGCCTTGCAGCCACAATGAAGCGCTTATGATAAGCCCGGTGTTCACACTTGCTGATAGCGAGGCTTTCATAAGCGGAGCATAGGCGGCTGGAGGATTGCTCCCTTGAAGCTGCCTGTAGACCTTGAGCAGCCGGTTCGCTGTGATCAAGGCGACCAGTGAATAGACGGGCAGGGCACCGAGGGCGACTGCAAGCAGCAGAAAACCGTAGCTTGCACCAAAGATAGCCAGCGACACTTTCTGCGCGCCGTTCTCTCCAAGCACCACTACAAGGGTGTTCTTGCCGGCCAATCTATCGGCTTGCCAATGCAAGAAATGATGATTGAACAGGATTAACGTCGTCAACCCTCCGATAGGGAAGGAGGCCAGTAAGGCGCGGGCATCGAATTGCAGCGCTTGAACGTAATGGCTGCCCAGAACGGGAAGGATGCCGAAGCTGACGAAAATCGAAATTTCGCTCAAGCCCTTACCTCTGTATCCGTAGCGGATGGGAGGAGCAACATAGAAGTAAGCAAGCAGCGCCCCGATCCCGCCATACACCAGAACCATGCTTCCCCGAAAATAGATCAGCAGAATGCCGCATAGTAAACTGATGCCGAACAGTGCCCAAGTCATTCTTGCGAAATTGGATTCCGACAGCTTGCCGCCCGTCAGCATGCCGGAATGGGTAGAGATCGTTCCGGGCTCCGCATGTGCCGCAATATCGGCGCCGCTGCGGTAATCCCACAAATCATTTATCATATTGGAGAATAAGTGCAAGGCAACCGCCCCCAACAGAGTGACGGCGAACCATTTCCAATCAAATACATGATTCCAGGCATAAGCTCCGATGCTGCCAATCATCACCGGCAGAATCATGACAGGGATCACTTGAAATCTTGATGCTCTAAGAAACAGCTTGGCCCGGCTCATGGATGCCATCTCCTTTTCACGTTGCTTTCCGACTTCTTTTTTTGCCCTTATGCAGAGGACATATTCTCTTTTCTATCATAACACTAGCCTCAAAAGTGAGTATATAGCCATCTTTTGCCGCTAATCAAAGAACCGCCCGGTCGTTGACCGGACGGCTCCAAGTTCTCTGCAGCATTCATACCTTTTTAATCAAACAAATCTTCGAATATATCAAAAACATTTTTCTTCTTTTTTCTTTTATGCTTGGGAGGATAACCGTGCCGCTCGTCCTTCGAGGGGTAGGAATCCCGATATGGACGGCCTCCGTCCCGTTCGTCGTAGCTGTAACTGTCCGGCCGCCGTGTTTCTCTGGCATCGAGCCGGTCGGGCTCTTCGCGGTCATACCACTCATCATACTCCGCACGCAGCTCCTGAACGCCTTTCATCAATTTCTCCAGCTCGCCGCGGTCCAGCCATACTCCTTTGCAATCAGGACATACATCAATCAGCACTCCGTCCTTCTCAACCTCACGCATCCTAACATCATTGCAAATGGGACATTTCATACGAAACCCTCCAATATTAGAGTAGGTCAAGCTGCATAATCAACCTGAATCTATTATGCCAGTTTGGGAGGACCGGTTTCAAGAAGACCTCCTTGGCATATTACTTGTCAAATTTTAGTCTCTTCTGCAGTTTGCCGAGAACAATATCGGCAGCAATAGCCAGCAAAGCCGCCGGGATAGCGCCGCCGTATATACGCAGATCATTGCGGTAATTAATGCCGGAATAAATTTCACGGCCAAGTCCGTCCCCGCCGACGAAAGGAGCCACTGCCGCGACACCGATGGCGATGACGGCCGCGACCCGAATTCCGGTCATAATAAACGGAAGAGACAATGGAAGCTGGACTTTGATTAGAATTTGCAAGGGACTCATTCCTACACCGCGGCCGGCTTCGGTCACACTGGAGTTAATTTCGTTCAATCCGACATAAGTATTGCGGATGATCGGAAGCAGGGAATAGAGGAACAGTCCTACGATGACGGTCTGTGAACCTAATCCTAACAAAATCATCAGCATGACGAGCAGCGCAAGACTGGGAATGACCTGGATGACGTTGGCAATGGTGAGAATGACGGCAGCCAGCCTGCGGTCCAGGGAACAGACGATTCCGAGAGGAATGCCTACGATCAGTGCAAAGAGAACCCCAAGAACCACCATCATGATATGGTCATAAGTCAAATATAATAAATCCATCCAGTTTTCGCTTATATACTCCATAAATCTATCCATAAACATTCCCCCTAGACTTCTTAAATGAGGTTACTTGAGCAAGCCCAATTTATTTAGAAATTCGCGGGCGACCGCTTTCTCACTGCGTTTATTAATATCCACTTCGTAATTCAATGAGGTCATCGTATCCTCATCGATCTTGCCGACGAGCTGCCCGATGATATCATTCAATTCCGGATGCTGTTCAAGAACTTCTTTTCGGATCACAGGAGAAGCATCGTAAGGAGGGAAGAATTGTTTATCATCTTTTAACGTAGTCAAATTAAATTCTTTCAACCGGGGATCGGTAGAGTAGGCCAGCACAATATCGACCTCGTCATTAGCAACGGCCTCGTATACAAGCCCGATCTCCATAGGGAACAGCTCCCCGAATTGGAGCCCGTATGTTTCCGAGAAGGCCTTATAACCGTCGTCATTCCGCTCCAGCCAGGAAGTATCGACGCCCAGCCGCATTGTGGAGGCCAGATCTTTAAGATCGGAAATTTGCTGCAAATGATTGTTCTCGGCTTCCGCTTGACGAACGGTGAAGGCATAAGTGTTCTCAAAGCCATAAGGATCGAACCATTTGAAATTAAAATATTTGTCAAACCCCTCCTGGGCTTGCCGCAGCACATCCTCCCGGCCCTTGCTTTCCTCAACGGGAAAGTGATTGTTAAAGATTTCCCCGGAATATAGCGTAGCCATTTGAATGTCATTCTTCTTCATGGCGTTGATGATTACCGGGCTGGAAGCCAAGTCCGGCATCGTTCTAACCTTCAAGTCCGTTTGCTCCTCAATCAGGATTTGGTACATGGCAGCAATAATTTTCGTCTCGGTATAGGTTTGCGCGCCGATGATCAATTGGTTTTTACTTCCACAGCCGGTCATTCCCGCCATGACGGCGGCCAGCAGCAGGATTCCGACTGCCTTAGTTATATAAACTTTCATAGAATACCCCCGTCTGTAATGGTTTACGGTCCCGCCTTATTGGTCTTGGTTCTAAGAGAAAGTTTGACCTTCTCAGCTTGGATCCGTCGAAGCTTGAACCTTCATGCGGCTTGACACTGACTTCTCCAGCAACCCGAACAGAAAGTCAATCAGCAGGGCCAGCAGCACGGCAATAACCGCACCGGTAAAGATCAATTCCTTCTTGTTGACGGCCAAACCCGACAGAATAAGTTGACCGAGCCCGCCGGCGCCAATCAGAGCGGCCAGAGTGGTCCAATTAATAATATAGACGGCCGTGATCCGGATTCCCGTCATGATATAAGGGAAGGAGAGAGGCAGCTGGATTCGCAGCAATCTCTGTCCCGCACTGTAGCCCATTCCGCGAGCGGCCTCCAGCAGGTTCCGATCGACAGCCTGAAATCCCGAATAGGTGTTTCTCATTAGAGGCATAAGCGAATATAGAAACAGGGCGATGATGGCTGGTTGGGTACCGATGCCGAACAATGGAATGAGTAGAGCGAGAAGAGCCAGGCTGGGGATCGTTTGAAGGACATTAGCAATAGTGAAAATAACCGAGTTAATCCATTGAACCCGGTTGGCGGACAGCCACACCCCTACGGGAATAGCGACAAGGCAGCCAAACAGCATAGCGGCGGAAGCGATCATTAAATGTTCCTGAAACGCTTTCCCAATATCGGGGAGACGATCCATTAGAAATTCCCAAATCGTTTGGTTCATCCCGTAGCGCCCTCCTGTCCGTCAGTCGGAGTATACACGTCGGCGATGTGCCGAACGATGCTTCCTTTCGTTATCAAGCCGGCGAATTGATGGCCGTCACGAACGACCGGAACGTAGGGCAGATGATGTTCGTTCATCAGATTAAGAGCAACAGCCAGGGAAGTACCGGTCGGGACAACGTGCTCGAACGGCTTCATGACGTCGGCCAATGTCATATTCTCTTCTCTGAACCTGTCCAGAACCTGAAAGATGGAGGCGTGGCCGAGAAGTTTGTTGTTTTTGTCTACTACAATGAGGGAGTCGACCCGTCTTCTTTCCATAATTTTGATCGCTTCCGCCAATCCGCGGGACGGGAAAGCGGTCACGGGCTGCTCTGCCATGACTTCATCCACCGTAGGAAGCTCTTCAGGATGCTCGCCGCCGTTCTGAAGGCGCTTTTTCCCAACGAAGCTCTTGACAAAATCGTTAGCCGGATGCCGCAAAATCTGCTCCGGGCTTCCCTGCTGCACTATTTCTCCGTCCTTCATCAGCACAATGTTGTCGGCGATTTTGATGGCTTCATCCATATCATGGGTAACGAAAACGATCGTTTTCTTCAATTCCTGCTGCAGCCGGATCAATTCATCCTGAAGCTGTTCCCGGCTGATCGGGTCCAGAGCGCTGAAGGGTTCATCCATCAGAATGATGCTGGGCTCGGCAGCCAATGCGCGTATAACTCCGATCCGCTGCTGTTGTCCTCCGCTCAATTCGGACGGGTATCGGTTCCGGTAAGTGTCCGGATCGAGGTTAACCATGGTTAACAGCTCATCCACCCGGCGGTCGATACGTTCTTTATCCCATTTGAGCAGGCGGGGAACGACAGCCACATTCCGGGCAATGGTCATATGGGGGAACAACCCGATATTCTGAATGACATAACCGATGCTTCGGCGCAGCTCTACCGGATCGATCTTGGAAATATCTTTGCCGTGAACATAGACCTTTCCTTTGCTCGGATGGATCAGCCGGTTGATCAGCTTCATGGTCGTCGTTTTCCCGCATCCGCTAGGGCCGATCAGCACGTTGATGCCGCCTTCACTGAATTCCAAATTGAGGTTTTTAATGGCGACAAATCCGTCCTCATACGTCTTGTTTACTCCTTCAAATCGAATCATTCTTCGTAACCACCCCATCTATTTAGTTTTTACCGACTAAGCCAATTACCCATTTTTTACCCTTTTGAAACAGAAAAATGGAAAAAATGAGTGACATTATTCCCGTTCATGGAGCCTCTTGGTCCAAAATCCGCCGCGAAAGAAACGGGGCTCGTAAGAAATGACGAATGCTTTGGGAGCAAACTCCTGAATATACTGCAGCAGCTTCTTCTCGTTGCTGCGTTTGGCCAATACCTGCATAACCAGGCGCGGGCCATCCCTTCCTTCAGCGGTCCAACTGGTTACCCCGTACCCTTTATCCCTCAACCGGGCAGGCAGGCTGGTTTCAGCAGAGTTGACTACAATTTGCACGGTGGAATAACCGAGCGCCAGCCACTCCTCAATTCGGATGCCAAGCCAGACGCCGCTTCCCCAGCCGACGCAGTAGGCAATCAGATTTAGCGGCTGATCGATATTATTTAAGACAATATTTAAGCCCATCAGATAAATAAAGACTTCCAGCATGCTGATTAATGAAGCGAGCAGCCTTCTCGATTTCATGACTAGTATAATCCGAACGGTGAACAAGGATACGTACACGATGTTGATAATAATGATGGTCAAGAGAATGGAGTTTCCAAGCAAGATATCGAACCCCTTCCTAAAAAAAGATAGTCAACGGTTATTACCCTTTACCTTCCAGTATGTAACTAGGATGCCTCTTATGCCCTTCGCCTATTTTGTACCGGCTGCCAAAAAGCCGGTCATAAATCAGATATTGATGAATACAATGATTTTGTTGTGAATTCTCGTGATGAGGTGAAGAAATGTTGGTTATGGAATTGCTGCGGCCCGTCAAACCGGCCAATGAGACCGAGCTTAGGAAGAGAGAAGAAGTGATTCGCCATCTAAAGCAAAATTACCGCGGATTATATCACATTCATAAAGATTACTCGGTTAAATCGGATAAGGCCAAATCGACAAACCGGCCGTAATAATAAAACCTGGGATGTACGGATCTCAGGTTTTTTTGTGGCCTTTTTTGTATAAAATGAATTCGCTTCAAGCCACAGATATGGTATGTTGTTGACAGTAAAGAAGTATTTTCAATTTCGAGCAAGATTATAAGTATGGAGAGGTGGCAGTATGGGCGGGGTTCACAATTTCGCAGTCATCAAAGTGATGTCTTTCAATATTTATCATGGGGAAGGGCTGCTGGACGGCCGGCTGGACTTGGGGCGCATAGCGGAGGTCATCCGCGATAGCGGGGCCGATGTGGTGGGAATGCAGGAAGTAGACAAGCATTTCTCCGAACGAAGCGGGTATGAAGATCAAGGCCGGCTTCTGGCTGAAGCTTTGAACATGAATTATGCCTATGGCCCCAATCTTAGGCTGGAATCTTCATCGGCAGACGAACCGGACCGGGAGTACGGCACCTTGATCTTAAGCCGGTTTCCTATCGTTCGGCAGCATAATTACCCGCTTCCCGGGGAGACAAGCGAAGGACACCATAATGAGCCGAGAGGGCTGCTGGAGACCATTCTGGATGTGGAAGGCCGGCCCGTCTTGTTCTTAAATACCCATCTGGGGCTAGGTGAACAGGAACGCAAAGCCCAGGTAGACTGGATTATCCGGAAATATGGCCAAAGTCCCGAGCCGGTCTTGTTGACGGGAGATTTTAATGCCGAGCCATCCAGCCCGGAAATTCTGAAATTGAAAGAAGTGTTTCAGGATGCTTTTGAACCGTTCGGCCTCCAAGACGAGCCTACCTTGCTGGAGAAGGATCTGTCCGGAGAGGACCCGTCCGGCTATCGGCTTACCAAGCGGATTGATTACGTGTTCTCTTCCACACAGATAACGCTCATCGGTGCCGAGAGAATCAGCCGCGTCGTCTCCGATCATCTGCCGGTAACGGGAACCTATCGGCTTACACTTTAGGAGACGGCGCCCAAGTCGGCGGTTCATCCGTAGTTAGATGCGGTTGTTTTCCGGGAGAGTATGATCAATCGAGCAGTCGCTGCATGGGCCATGTGCTGGTGTCGTACAAGCAGTCTCTCGCAGAATGGCGCTCTAACGGGATTTCATACAGTTAGTTTGTACTCTCTGAAGCGAATGATGGAAACTAAATGGAAAATCCGTCTATTTATATTTTCTGCTGTTGCCGTGTCAAGCAGTCTCTCGCAGAATGGCGCGTCTAACTGGATTTCATACAGTTAGTTTGTACTCTCTGAAGCGAATGATGGAAACTAAGTGAAAAATCCGCCTATTTATATTTTCTGCTGTTGCCGTGTCAAGCAGTCTCTCGCAGAATGGCGTGTCTAACTGGATTTCATACAGTTAGTTTGTGCCCTCCGAAGCGAATGATGGAAACTAAATGGAAAAACTACAGCTAGTTTGTGCAAAAAAGGCGGTTTCAGCAAAAAGCCTTGATTCTAAATGTAGTTTTTCCATTTACTTTAATCATTTTCCGCCATTCGCTTAAATTTACCTGCATAAAATACAGTTAGACCGTGGAGGATCCACCACAAGTAATGGTTTTCTACTTGTGCAACCGCGCTGGGAGTCGCGCGCGGTTTTTAGTTAATTAGTCCTTTTCTTTTTTCCTGTTTTCTTTTCCTTTGTCGCTATTTTTGTTTTTCGACGGGTTCGGCTTGTTCTTTTCCTCTTTTTTCTCCTTTTCTCTATCCTTATCCTTATCCTTATCCTTATCCTTGTTCCAGTTGGGGAACAGTTCCTGGCCTGTCCACAAGTTCCAATGATCACGGTAAGAAGCGGGGACCTCGAAAGGCCGGACCGGAACTCCCTGCAATGCCCGGGACATGATCTCCCGGAACAAGGAAGCGGCGGCTTCCGAGCCGGATGACTCCAGATAATGGTTGCGATCGGTTTTGTCATAACCCAGCCAGACGGCCGCTGTCAGCTCCGGTGTATACCCGACGAACCAGGCGTCTTTCGAAACCGGTCCGGTAATACCGGCGAATTCCTCGGTATCCGGGAGCTGGGTGGTTCCCGTTTTGCCGGCGGTCGGACGATCCAACCGGGCCTTGGTTCCGGTGCCGTAGCGGACGACATTTTCCAACAGGCGGGTCATCGTGTAGGCGTGCTCCGGCGACGTTATTCGCTTGGGCTCAGCATGGGCCTCTACCAGGACATACCCATCCTGGGTCGTAATTTTAGTGATCGCATGGGCCTCGTACATCATCCCCTGATTGGCGAAGGCACCGAAAGCTTGAGCCATCTGCAGCGGGGACACCCCTTCGGACAATCCGCCGAGCGCTATGCTGAGATGGCGGTCGTCATCGGACAGAGGGATGCCCAACGAACGGGCATAATCCATTCCGGCATCGATGCCGATTTCATTCAGCAGCCAGACCGCCGGAATATTCCATGAATTAGTCACCGCTTCGGCCAGGGTTACCTGTCCCCGATATCGGTGGTCCCAATTTCGCGGTTGGTACCCGTTGATATTCAGCTCACCGTCGTACAGCCGGGAGTAGGGAGTATATCCCCGCTCCAGAGCCGGACCGTAAACGACAATCGGCTTGAAGGCGGAGCCCGGCTGTCTCTTTAACTGGGTGGCCCGATTGAAGCCTCTGAATACTCCTTCGCCACGGTTGCCCACTAATGCCCGTACTCCTCCGCTGGAATGGTCCAGGAGGACGACACCGCTCTGAATCTGCTGGTCTTCCTTGCCGGCGGGGAAGAAGCGGTCGTCCATATAGACCTCCTCCGCCGCATTCTGTGCAGCCGGGTCCAGCTCGGTATAGATTTGCAAGCCGCCCGTCAAAATCTGCTCTTCCGTAAATCCATATAATGAAACAGCTTCCTGGATAACATAGTCACGGTAAGAGGGGTATTTCCCCTGCAGCCCTTCTTCCTGTGCGACGGATAGCACGATTGGCGCGGAGACGGCCATCTGATATTCTTCTTCAGAGATATATTGCTGTTCTCTCATCAAAGCAAGTACGGTATTTCTTCGCTCCAGCGCCTTCTCCCGGTCTTTCAAGGGGGAGTAGTGGGTTGGGGCTTTGGGCAGCCCGGCCAACAGTGCCGCTTCTTCCAGTGACAGCTCTCCGACCTCCTTGCCGAAGTAGCGCTTGGATGCCGATTGTACGCCCCAAGAGCCTTCCCCGAAATAAACATTATTCAAATAAAGCTCCAAAATATCGTTTTTATCATAGATCATATCTATTTTTAATGCATAGGCGGCTTCTCTCAGCTTCCTGGAAAGGGACTTGTCCGAGGAGAGAAACATGTTCTTGGCCAATTGTTGGGTTATGGTGCTGCCGCCTTCTGCCCAGCTTTGGGATTGCAGGTCCCGGATAAGCGCACGGCCAATCGACAGCACATCGATTCCCGGGTGTTCATAGAACCTCTTGTCCTCCACCGCTACTATGGCATTTTGCAGATGAACGGGAATTTGATCCAAAGAGACAGGGATGATTCTGGAAGAGGACAATTGCGAGGCCTTCTCCCCATAGCGGTCATAGATGAATGACGGGCGGGGTAGCGGGTTTTCCAAAGAAGAAACATCTACTTGGGCAATTCCTACGGCAGCCGTAACCGATAACGCGATGAACAGCATCAACGCGGCCAGGAACAGGCGCAGACCCCACCGGGGCCGGGAGGACTTCCGCTTGCGCTTCTTGCCTTGAGCCGATTTCTTGCCTTGGGTCGGCGCCGGCTGCTTGGCGGATCGAATATGTATTTTTACCATGGTGTTATGCTCCTTGCCGAAATACTGCAGTAAGTTCCCTATAACATACGTAAGTAAAGGCAGATTTCGGTCCGGGAGACTGGTGGCGGGCCCGGGAATAGGCTTATGGGATCGCCTTGAGGCGGATTGTTCCATAAGCTTTCTGTGTGCATCTATCTTTCCGCGCCGGTGCGGATCCGGGCGAACGCGGCCGGGGAATCCGTTAGTTCAAACGAATGGGTGGATCATTTGGTTTATCTTTCTTTTTCCTTTTCCAGGGGAAGGGCAGGAAGAAGAGCTTGTCGGGAGGATCGATTTTGCCTTCCCGCAGGAAAGTGAGAGCCGCATTAATTTCGCCGCCAATCACGATAATCGTACTGCTTATATAGAGCCAAATCAGAAAAACAATCATTCCTCCTATGCTTCCGTATGTTTTCGAATAAGAGGAAAAATGATTGACGTAGAAAGAGAACAGGAGCGAAACGGCCACCCAACTGGCGGTAGTAAACAAAGCTCCCGGCACCGTTTCTCTCCAGGTCGTCGTCCGATTCGGGCTTAACCGGTATAGGATCATAAAAATCGTGGTCATGATTCCAAGCGGAATGGCATACTTCGCCCCATTCCATACGGCGTTGGCGACTTCAGGCAGCGGCAGCAGAGCAAGCAGGTGTTCGCTGACCACTTTCCCGAAGATAAGGACGATGAGACAGAAGAGGATGATGAACGTGATCAATAAGGTGAAGAGGATGGAAATTCCCCGGACCTTCCAATAAGGGCGGGTCTCCTTCTCGCCATAAGCTTTGTTCAGTCCCTTCATGATAGCCATCGTTCCTTTGGAAGCGGACCAGACAGCGGCAATCATTCCGATGGACATCAGGGCTCCGCTGCTTTCCAGCTTAAGCTGGTGCATGTATGTAAGGATGGTTTGGGTAGATAACTGCGGAAGAAGGATGGCGGCCGACTCGATCATCTCTTCCGGGGTGACCGGCAGGAAGCCGATCAAGGAGGCAAGGAAGATCAGGAACGGGAAGAATGACAGGATTAAATAATAGGTCATCTGGGCTCCCAAAGCAGGCACTTCATCCTCTTGGAAACGGGTATACAGGTGGTATAGAAAAGAGACGGAACGTTTGATGGGTGCCCCTCCTTTCTTCGAATATGGCAAGCCAAGTCAGAGCTTATTACCCGGCCAAGGAATAATGAATCAGGCGGAGAAGTATGTGTCTTATATATAACTATAGAAAAATAGACGCAGCGAAACAACCGTCTTCCGAGAAGGATGGTTCAAGCGTAAAAAAAGCGACCCGCCGCAGAAAAATCTACGGATGGGTCACTTTCTTGGATTCAATGAGAATCGAGAGGCTGATTAAGGTGACGAGGATGGTTGCTCCCATATCGGATAATATGGCTATCCATAAGGTCAGCAAGCCGGGCACAGCGAGAATCAGCGCGATTAGCTTCAGCCCGAGGGACAGGCCGATATTCCAGCGGATGATGCGGTTAACGCGGCGGGCCAGCGAGATGGCCTCGGGCAGCTTGCCCAGGTGGTTCTGCATCAGCACCACGTCGGCCGTCTCGATCGCGCTGGCGGTCCCTTTGCCCATGGCGATGCCAAGCCGTGCGGTCGCCAGGGCCGGCGCGTCATTAATTCCATCGCCCACCATGGCGACAGCACCTTCGGCAGACAGCTTGCGCACAAGGTCGACCTTCTCGCCGGGCATCAAGCCGCTGTATGTGTCGGAGATTCCCGTCACTCTCGCCACTTTGGCGGCCGACTTCGGATGGTCTCCGGTCAGCATAACGGTCCGGCGGATACCCAGTCGATGCAGGGCGGAGATGACGGCAGAGCTCTCGGGCCGGATCTCGTCGGAAATCCCGAACATGCCGAGCACCCGGGCCTCATCGGAAACGATGACGATTGTGTGGCCATCGGCCTTCAGCTTCTCAATGTCTTCCTGCACCGATGCTTGCAGGCTTAAGTGAGCAAGGCTCTTCTCATTGCCGATCCAGTAGCGCTCTCCCTCCACTATGGCGGTGATGCCTTGTCCCGGAATGGTCTCCGATTGTTCGGCATCCGCCGGCAAAATTCCGTTCCGTTCCGCTTCCCTAAGAATGGCCAGGGCCAGCGGATGCGAAGACGATTTCTCCATAGCGGCGGCGGCTTTCAGAAAGCGTTCCTGATCATAGGCAATCATCTGTTCCACATAAGGCCTGCCCGTCGTGAGCGTCCCGGTCTTATCGAAGGCGATCGTGTCGATCTTGCCCAATTGCTCAAGATGCGCCCCGCCCTTGATCAGAATCCCGTGCCGGGCATTTCTCGTAATTCCGGACAATATGGCGACCGGGGAGGACAGAATCAGGGCACAAGGGCAGCCGACGATGAGAACGGCCAAGCCTTGGTATAGCCAATCGACCCAATTCCCACCGAAGAAGAGCGGCGGAATCAGAATGACGAGAGCGGAGACGACCAGGATGAGCGGCGTATAGTATTTGGCAAAGCGATTAATAAACAGCTCCGTGGGCGTTTTCGTTTCCTGGGCTTCCCGGACCAGATGCAGAATTTGGGCCAGGGAGGAATCCTCGTAACGCTTCTCGATCCGTATCTTCAGGACACCTTCATTATTAAGGCTTCCTCCGAAGACTGCCTGATCCGGTCCCTTGTCAACGGGAAGAGATTCTCCGGTAATCGCCGCTTCGTTAACGGAACTGACTCCCTCAACAATTACGCCGTCGGAAGGAATCTGATCCCCCGGCCGCACCAGAACCAGATCGCCTGCTTGAAGGGAGGTTACGGGCACGACCTGCTCTGCTGTACCTTTAATCAAGATCGCCTCACGGGGAGCCGTCTTGAGAAGGGCATCCATAGACCGTCTGGCCTTCTCCATACCCAATCCTTCCAGATGTTCATTCAGACCGAAGAGAATGGCGACAAGGGCGGCTTCCTTCCATTCGCCGATAGCGGCTGCTCCGACCAAAGCGATCGTCATTAGCGTATCGATCGTAAATTCAAGCCGGAACAGGCGTTTAGCCCCTTTAATAAAGGTAGTCCGACCGCTGAGCAGCGCAGAGACAATGAATAAGGCAATGATAAGGTATAAGGGCAGATAGCTTTCCAGAACAAGCGCCAATACATAAAGAACCGCCGATAAAACAAGCTCTGTCTTGCTGTTCCACCAAGATACCCGGACGGATGAGGAATCGGTATGCTCATGAGCCGAATGGGCGCCGGTAGAATCGCCGGAACGGTGCAAGGATTTCTCCTCGTCATCCTCGTGTTCGATATAAGCTCCTTCTTCCTTCAATATTTTCTGGATTTGCCCGTAAGGTATCTGCTCGTCGACCAGAAGCCGGCCGCTGCTGTAGGAGAGGGCGGCCGTTTCTCCATGCTCCAATTTCTGAATCCGGGCCTCTAATTTGCTGGTGCAATGCGCACAGGAAAGTCCGCCGACTTTATAGGTTTTCATAGGACATCCCTCCAGACGGTATAGGAATCAATGCAGGAACGTTGTCGGTTTTCTATTGGCACAGCTAATCATGGCATGCGTGATCGATGGCCTCATTCAGCAAATCGATAACGTGCTGATCGTCTATTGAGTAGAACAAAGTGGTTCCTGCTCTGCGGAACTTGACCAGCCGCAAATTTTTAAGAAAACGAAGTTGATGGGATACAGTGGACTGCAGGAGGGACAGCTCTTCCGCAATTTCATTCACTGAACATTCCTTTTGCGAGATTAAATATAAAATGCGGATCCGGGTGGAATCGGATAACGCTTTGAAGGTCTGGGAAACGATAAACAGCGTTTCGTCGTCTAATTCCTTACAATGGATAGTGTTGTCGGTTTTCGAGGTTTCATCCATTTCGGCAGCCTCCTTGTTATCTATACTATATATGATAATATGAATATGTGTTCATATAATAAACCAAAATGGGCATTCTGTCAAATCCTGCCGATGAGGATACATCATAATACGAGAACAAACAAAGTAATGAAAGTACCAGAAAAAGTAATCGCTTTCAAATAGTCATTTACTATTTCTAGAAGTATACTTTTGGTAAAGATGGGAGAGGAGGAATTTTTTGCAAGTGAAAGGAGGGAAATGGGGAAGGAAGAATACGATAAAGGCCCACCATTCATCGGTCTAACCCTTAAGGAGGGAAAAGCAATGAGGACAAAGGTATATTGGTTGCTATTGCTATCGTTAGTCTTTGGTCTGGCGGGAGCCGGACAGGCAGGGGCGTGGGACGCCATGGACGAGAACGGGAACAACGAGCCCGCATCACAATTGCTTAAGATTGAAATCGAAACCGCTTCCGGAATATCTAGAGAAATCCAGGTAGTGGACGCACCGGGTTCCGGCGATTACTTGGCGGTGCTGACGGACCGTTATGGAGAAAGAACAAACAACACGAGTAAATATAATGTAGCCGTGCAAGTAGACAGCAGCTTCACGGTCACCCAAGTAGCCAACAAGGCCCCTGCTCCGGGAGCAACCCCGATCTGGCAGGATTCGCCCAACCTGGAGATCCCCGCGGGAGGCTTCGTTCTTCTGGCTGTAGACGATTCTTATCAGCAGAAGGGCTTCAAAAAATTCGCCGCCGAAAATTTCGACGTCGGTGATAAGGTCAAGCTTAAACTGGATGGACAAGCCGTAACGATCGAGGAGTTTAAGAGCAGGACCGAAGAGCTGGCCCAGCCCTCTACGCTGATCTTGGATCAGGATAACATGTTTACGGTTCCCCAAGACCAAAGCCGGGCGATATTGTCGGGAAAGCTCACCAACTATGATAAAGAAGGCTCTTATCAAATCTTCATTGCGAATCAGCCTGTATCGATCCGGGATGACGGCACCTTTACCCATGAAGTCGACTTGGAGCCGCAAACGAATTATATCGAGGTGAGGGTGAAGCGGGGAGAGGTGATTCAGAACCGGTTCTCGGTCGTTGTCTATCGTTATATGCGGCTGCATGATGAACGGGAGGTGTACTTGTGGATTGAGCAATCGACCAATCTTAACAAGTACCCTTCCTCCGAGGCGGTGCGCAGAATGCTGGTCAAGGCCAAGGAGGCCGGGGTGACGGCGGTCGCTTTTCCGGTGAAAGGACACGAAGGATTCGCTTCCTATCTGCATAACGAAATTTCGGGAATTCCCCACATCAGCCGGATAACGGAACCTTCCAAGAGAGGAGTTCCGGCGGACATGGACGTTCTGCAGGTTTTTATCGATCATTCCCGGGAGCTTGGACTAAGAATTGATGCGGTCTTCAATCTGTATGGCTCCGGCACTGCAGTCGATACCGGTCTTACCCCGGAGCAATTCGCCGATTTCGAGGAATGGGTCTACCGTCCGGAGGACGGAGGAAGAATCGTTCCGATCCGGCAGAGCCGATATAAGCCTTCGGTATACTTTCTGAATCCGGCGAATGAACGCGCACAGCAATATCAGATGAAGGTTATAGAAGAAGTGATGCGCTATTATGATGTCGACGGGATTGTGCTGGACAGGGCCAGATATGATAACCTCTATGCCGATTTCAGCGACCTATCGAGGCTGCAGTTCGAAAGCTATTTGGCCGGCAAAGGAAAATCATTGCAGCGATGGCCTCAAGACGTTATGGAGCACCAGTATGATGAACAGGGCAATTATATGAAGACCGTTAACGGACCGTTGTTTTATGATTGGCTGACTTACCGTTCCACTGTTTCCAAGCAATTTTTCATTAATTTGCGGGAGAGGATCGATCAGATCAATACGGAAACCGGGAAGCAAATTCCGTTCGCCATCTCCATGGGCTCCTGGTACTCATCTTATTACGAGGTAGGGCAGAACTGGGCCAATCCCAATATTCCGTATGATTCCAGGTTGGGTCTGCCGCTGGCGGAGCTATATACGGAGGAGTATACCCAAACCGGCTTCGGCACCAAGGACATCTTTGATTATATGATTCTCGGCACTTATTATAATACGCCTTCGGCCGTCAAGCGGGGCATTACCATGATCCATACGCTTCTGGAAGAAGAATTTCCGGTTTATGCCGGTTTTCAGCTTCAACAGCTTCCGGACCCCGAGGATCAACGCGAATCATTCCAGGCCGCGCTCAAATTTACCAACGGCATTAAGCTGTTTGATCTGTCCGTCATTAATTGGGATGTGCAAAAAGCGGCGCTGGAAGACCGGCCTTATGTCAAGCCGTACCAGCTTGGCCTCAGCATCCCGGACCAGTATGAGCTTCCCGAGCATTTGCGGCAGTATGTCGCTGACGGGTATATAGAAGCGGATTTCTATAACCAAAATCGGGGAATTGGCACGATCGCCGTCTATTCGGATGAATTCGGACCGACTACGGGAACGTCGGGAAGCTACGGGGTTGAAGTAGTTGTCGGCGCCGACGGCAAGGTGCTGGATGTCGTCAACAAACAGCAGGCGATCCGTTGGAATTGGAGCGGCAACCGGCCGAATAACAGCGTGATTCCGAATGGAGGCTTCGTCATCTCCGCCCTTGACAATGACGGTGTTCGGACCTTGCGCCAGCTTCTGGCTTACGTATACAGCGAAGGGGATCTCGCCAGGGCGGCCGCGCTGCGCGGACATCTGGACTATGACGGAATCACCACCTCTGATTCCGTGCTTGAAATGAAAGGGAATGTTCAGGTGCTGGGGCCGGGAAGGGCACAGGTGACACTGAACGGCATGCAGGCGGAAATGGACGAATACGGCGATTTCGTTGGCCGGGTGGATCTGCGGCCGGGATTGAATACCATCCGGATAGATGTGTGGGTCGATGGAAGAAAAACGAACAGCCAAACGGTTAGAGTAACGCGGAATGAGGCGGAGCTGACAGGCCTCGAATTCGAACGAGACGAATATGTGCTTCGTACCGGGGAATCCGTACACCCCCGCCTGACGGCGATCTATTCGGACGGCAGCCGCAGCGTTCCCGGCTCAGGTGTTGAATACCGCTCCAACCGGCCGGAGGTTGTCTCCGTAGCTGCGGACGGCACATTAACCGGCCTTAGACAGGGAGAATCGGTCATTACAGCCGTATACGGGAATCGGGCGGCGGAGACCTTGGTCCGGGTCACTCCGGCGGCACAATTAGTAAGCATCGAAGTGGACGATAACGATTACAGCCTGATTGTCGGACAAACCCATCAAACGGAAGTGACAGCCGTCTATTCGGACGGAACCCGCGAACGGGTCACCGCAGATTCCTTCCGCTCCTCTCATGTACGGGTAGCCGATGTGTCCGAAACGGGGCTGGTGACCGCGCTCAAGCCGGGCCGCGCCGACATTACGGTCGAATACGGAGGGAAGAAGGCGGTCATCCGGGTCAAAGTCTTTAACAACGACAACGGCAAAGGGAAAAATAAATAAGCCTGCCGATGCAGGTGTCGACAAATCCCGTGCGAAGCTGTGCGGATGCCCGGGCGGAGAGCGTCCGGAATGGCGAAGAGCGGCACAAAGACTGCCGGGGTTTGTCGGAAAAACAAAACTTTTATTTAAATAAGCGGCAGGAACATGATATAATGATTCTGGCTCTGCAATATATTTCCTTTAGCAATTTAGGAAGGAGGAGCAGTCATTCATTATCTTGCCGCTTTTCTATTAGCACTTTTTATCGTTTATTTGTCTATTCCTCTTCTGAGACGTTTTGCAATTAAAATCGACTTCGTGGACAAGCCTAAAGAAAATAATGCCAGGAAGTTACATAAAGAGCCGGTTCCGTTAACGGCCGGCATCGCCATTTTTGTCGGATTTGTCGTTTCCTATCTGCTTTTTAACGAGGCGCCGTGGGAAGAGACTGTGGCTGTGCTGGCGGGCTCCCTGCTGATCCTCGCCATCGGTACGATCGATGATTGGTACAAGACCCAGGGCAAGGAATTTCCGGCTTGGCCCAAGTTTTTGGTGCAGATCTTTGCCGCCTATCTCATTTATCAGGCCGGTATCGTGTTTGTCGGATTCTACAACCCGTTTACCGAGCAGATGGTCGTTCTGCCGACCGTTCTCCAATTTCTGCTGACCGTTACGTGGATTTTCGGAGTGACGACCGTTATCAATTTCTCCGACGGGATGGATGGGTTGGCCGGCGGGCTGTCCGTAATTTCGGCAATGACCTTGTTTATCGTGGCCGTCACTATGGGCCAGAGCGATTCCGCAATTATGGCCATTACTCTCGTGGGAGTCGGCCTCGGGTATTTGAAATACAACAAGCCCCCGGCGAAGATCTATATGGGGGATGCAGGAGCCACTTTCCTCGGCTTCATCCTGAGCGTCATTGCTTTGGACGGAGCCTTCAAGCAAGCGACCGTGCTGTCGTTATTCATACCGATCCTGGCACTGGGTGTGCCGATATTCGACAATATTTTTGTCGTTCTCAAGAGGTTTAAGGACGGCAAGCCGATCTACAAAGCGGACGCCACCCAGATTCATTACCGGCTGCTGTCCGCCGGGCTGAACCCGAAGCAAATCGTTACCTTCTTATGTCTGGTCAGTGTATGCTTTAGTCTGACCTCGATTATTCTTCTGCTGCTTCAGGTATAAGTATAGAGGTCTTCTACGGCCGACCCAATAAGAATACATGGCAAAGGAACCCGCGCACCGGCGGGTTCTTTTTATTACCACATTAGAAAGTTTAAGTTCATTAAAGCATTAAAATGGAACAACTTTCTAATTGGCATAAAAAGCTACCTTTAAAACCGGGTTATTCATCTTCGAAGAGGCTCCGTTAGGAGCTTTTTTTACCATATAGAAATTGTTAAGTTCTTTAAAGAGAAGAATTCCTATTGGCATAAAAAGTCACCTCTAATACCGGGTTAACCTGCACGGTTTGGTTTTTAACGGACCTCAGATACCTTAATCGCTCCGGAAGGGCCTTTCGCTAACTTTAACGGACTCAGATGACGTTATTTCCAAGAACTGCCCGCGAAAGTAGGGGAATTCTATGCAATAAGCGCTTTTGTGTCCGTTAGTCTAAAAAAACCGCCTAATTTGACGAAATAGGGTCTCTCAGGTCCGTTCATTTTCCCAAGCCCTCTCAAGGCTGTACGATAAAGCTTCCGTTCCTGTTCAGCCGGCCTTTTTGACTCCTTCGCTGTAAACGCGCTGTCGTACCCAAGTAAACTTAAAAAGGCCGCACCCCGAAGCATATCATGGGGAGCAGCCTTTTTTGTTATGCCGTTTAGTCGGAACAACGTTCCGGCAGTGCCTAATCATACTTCAATCCAGTCATGTCTCAAGCGGAAGAGATCTTCCAGCTCCTCCGTGGAGAGCTCGGTAATCCAATTCTCGCCGCTGCCGACGATTTGCTGGCTGAGACTTTGCTTCCGCTCGATCATTTCATCGATCCTTTCCTCCAGCGTGCCCAAGGTGACGAACTTGTGCACTTGAACATCTCTCGTTTGTCCGATGCGGAAGGCCCGGTCCGTGGCCTGATTCTCAACGGCCGGATTCCACCAGCGGTCGAAGTGAAAGACATGGTTCGCCGCTGTCAGATTAAGCCCGGTCCCGCCTGCCTTCAGCGAGAGCAGGAAAATCCCGCATGGCTCGGGGTTCCCGGTGTCCGCCGGTTCATGCTCGGAGGCCGGATATCCTTGGAATCGCGCAATCATCTGCTCGCGAACCATTCTCGGGGTGCCGCCGTGCAGAAACATGACCGGTTCCTGCAGAGTGCTGCTTAGGATGGATTGAAGCATTTTCCCCGTCTCAATATATTGCGTAAAGATCAGGCAGCGGTCCCCTTCCTGCCGCAGCTCGCCGACCATCTCCAGCAGACGGTCGACTTTGTTGGAACGGTTCTCCCATTGGATGGGCGCGGGCTCCTTCAAGAGCAGGGCCGGATGGTTGCAGAGCTGCTTCAGCTTGGTTAGCGAAGAGAGAATCAGCCCTCTTCGTTCCATGGCGCTTAGCCGGTTAAGCCGCTCGAACATTTCCTGGATATGATTTTCGTATAAGGAAGCCTGCTCGGCTGTTAACGAGACGTATGTTTTGGACTCGTATTTATCGGGAAGATCAAGCTGAATAGCCGGATCTTTCTTGACTCTACGCAGCAGAAAGGGCCGGATCAAGCTTTGCACAGCCTGCAGGGCGGCCGGATCGCTGGAGCGCTCGATCGTATGGGCGAACTTGCCCGTGAACTCCCGCAGAGAGCCGAGGTACCCCGGATTCAAGAAGTCGAAGATGGACCATAGCTCCGTCAACCGGTTCTCGATGGGTGTTCCGGTCAGGGCCATCCGATGTCCGCCTTCAAGCCTGCGAATCGAGGACGACTGCTTCGTATGGGCGTTCTTGATATTCTGGGCTTCATCGAGACAGATGGAGTCCCAGGTGACAGAGCGGAGCTCTTCCTCGTCCAGATGAGCCAGGTTGTAAGAAGTCAGCACAAGATCCGCGTTCCCGGCCCAGGAGGCAAAGCGCTCTCCCTTATGGCGATTCGGTCCGTAATGCAGCCGAACGTTAAGGGAAGGCGCGAACCTTCTAAGCTCCTTCTGCCAATTGCCAAGGACGGAGGTAGGACAGATCAGCAGTGAAGGAGCGGTGCAGTGCAGCTGGTCTTTCACCGTCAGAAGGTAAGAGATCCACTGGATCGTCTTGCCCAGGCCCATGTCATCGGCGAGACAGCCGCCAAGTCCGAAGCGACGGAGAAAGAGCATCCATGAGACTCCTTCGCGCTGGTAGGGGCGAAGCGAGCCTTGGAAGCTGTCCGGCACCTCCGCAAGCGGGATAGCCTCCAACTGCTTGAACTGGGCCATTAAATGCTGCAGGTGCTCCGTCAGCTCCAGTTCCAGACGAATGTCACCGTCGCTCGCCCCGTCTTCTTCGGTCTTCTGCGCATAGGTTTCCTTGAGATGAAGCTCGAGGATGTCGCGGAAGGTCAAGCCTTCGCTTGGCTTCATTCGCTTCATGACCTCGCGGATTTGGGCGATCTGGGCCGGATCGAGCAGCACCCACTGGCCGCGAAAGCGGACCAGCCGCTGGTTGTGCCGGAGAAGCTCCTGAAACTCGTCCTCCGTCATTTCCAGGTCTCCAACGGCAAAGCGCCAGTCGAAGCGCATGAGCTGATTGAGGCCGAGCAGCGAATCGCCCTGCGGCCCGGCGCCGGAACGGAGCCGGGCCTTCATCCGCGGCTTCAGCTTCCTGACGCGCTGCCACCAGGCAGGCAGGAAGACCGCGAAGCCGGCCTCTGCGAGCCGCAGGCTGCCCTGGCTGAGGAACTCCCACGCTTCGTCGTGGGTCAGTTCCTCCCGCCGCAGACGGTCGGGCTCGCGCTTGTCGCGCAGAGACGGGAGCATGCGCAGCCACTGCTGCACATCTCCCGCTGCGCGGTCCAGCTCCGCCTGCCAGCTCTCGGGCAGGGCGGCAGCTTCGTCGACCGGCACGGCACGGTCGTCGACGGGGACCAGGACCGCCGCGTCTTCGCGGTCCTGCAGCAGCACCTGCAAGCGCCAGCCGAGCCCATTCTCGGGCTCGAGGAGCTGCAGGCAGGTGCGGAACGGGCGGGGATCGCTCTTCCAGCCGATCGCGATCAGCCAGTCTTCCTCGTCCCGCCAGACCGGGGCTTCGGAAGGCTCCTGCCCGAGCCGTCCATAGGTTCGCTCCAGCCGGCTGAGTGCTTCCCTCAGCTCCGGCTGGTCTTGGACCCGGCTCGCGATGAGCCGATCGGCCCACTCCTTGGCGGACGGGGACAGGAGCGGGAGCGCCTCAGGAGGAAGCTCCAGCTTCCATCCGGGCTCCCCCTTGCTCCACTTGGCGAAATCGGGCATGAAGCGCCCGTGCTTCAGAGCTTCCTGAATGTGAGGGGCCAGCCTCATTAATTCTTTGAGCTCAGGCTCCCACTCCATTAGCCCATGGACCGGGCAAGGAGGATCGGACAGGAAATCCAGCGCCAGCTCGGCCGGCAGCAGGATCCCTTCCTTGCCGTCAAATTCATCGGTATCTATAGTCATTCCGTAGAAGGAGGGGGAATGCCAGGCGAACAGACCCTGCTTCAATTCGAAGGCATCGACCATTCCCCCGATCTTGCGGCTTCCCCACAGGAAGAAAGAACCGGAAGGTATCCATCTGGAATGAACGGTATAGGAAGTGTTAGCGATCATGACAGCCACTGTCCTTTCTGCAGTTCTTGCTGGAAAGCGCGCAGACGGGAATATTTATCCGACAGCAATTCGATATACAGCTGCCAGCGGTCCAGCCGGTCCAGCTTCTCGTATAGAAGATGCAGAGTTCGGAGCAGACGGACGGCCGTTTTATAAGAAAGCCGGGTTTTCTCCTGGATCATCCGTTCCACGGATTGATGATAGATAGGCAGCAGCAGCTCCGGATCGGATGCCTCCACCGCTTTGATTTCATCAGGATAGAGGTTGGCCGGATCGACGGAATTTGCCAATTGAAGGTCTGCCCATTGCCGGAAGCGGCCGTGTTTCATCAAGTAATCGGTGTAATAAGTATAGCTTCTGGGCAGCATGGCGATCATGACGCGTATCCATTCCTCGTCTGAAGGCTGATGCTTCATCGCTTCTACCCAGTAACCGCACAGCGTATGGAATTCATCCTGCTTAAGCCTCGGCATCAACGGGAGCAGCCAGCGCAGCCAACGCAGCAGCCGATCCGGGGCTTCCGCCTGGTGAAGCTGCTGCAGCACGAACAGAAAATCCCCGATTTGCCGGTTATGCAGCCGGTTCAGAGAATGAATGGCCGTCTCATCGTCTCCGCCGGAGATGTCGAAATGGGCCAGAGCCAGGCGCAAAATATCCTCTTGGCGGGACGGGAGGCCGGACGGGCCGAGCATGTGCTTCAGCCGGTGGCGTTCCTTGGTCGGCTCCTCCACTTGTTCAAACCATTGACCCCACAGTGTCCGATAGACGTCCAGCCAAGGCACCGGTCCCGGTTTACCGCGCAGTGACCATTCCCTCACAAGCCGGATGGTGTCCTGCCAATGCCCCTCATGCTGCCGTGAAATCGGATGGGGATCGGCCTGCTTCGTCCACTGGGTTATTTCTTGAAGGGCTCTCATGGCGGCGTTCCGGCTTCCGGCTACGTGATAGGTAGACAAATAAGTCGTTTGGTGAGTTTGGTGAAAATCGTCTATCTTTCTAAGAATAAACAGATAGATATGCAATCGGTACAGCGAACGGATCCCCTCGTTCCACGTTTGGGCAAACGGGAGCAGAGAATCGACAGCCGCCGAATAGAATGTATCTACAGAATGCTGATGGCTCAGAGTAAAACCGTAAAAACGCTGGTCAAAAACTTTATGCCACTGTGCAGGAAGGTCTCCCGGTCCCGGAATCATCGGATGCTCTTCCGATTTGGCCCTGCCGGCGGCACGTACGGCCTTGGTTCGTGTGAGCAGAGTGTGCTTCAGTTGAATCAGGAGCAGCTCGGGTCTGCCGTGTGCCGTATAAGCCATGAAGATAGCGGCGGCCATGTGGGCGCATTCGCCGGTACTCGGGCAGGTGCATTCGCTTCGTTCGAACTGCTCGAGATCGATCTTGACATCATAAGGCTCCACTCCATGAACGATGGCATGCAGAATGTAACCATGCTGCAGCGTCAGCTTGGCTACGAATCCCTTATGATAATGCTCCCATCCTTGTTCCAGCGTTTCCGGATCAAACCGGTTCTGCAATTTGTCAATCAACAGGTTCATCCGGTTTTTGGCAAGTTTGAACCTTGGCATCTGTTTTAAACCCTCCGTAAGCAAAAAAAGGCTTACCTTCTATAGTATCAGATTTTGCATTAATATGCTTAGGGTGAGTTGAATTTATAACCATATCTTCCTAAGGTTTTTGTTTCTATAGAAGTAATTAATAACCTGCCGGTTTTTTTGCTAAAATGCCTGATAACTCTTTTATAATACTTAAGGTTATAACTTATTACTCAACCTTAACAGAGCAAAATCGGTTGATTTGATTGGTGTTGCACAAATAGAAAACCATTGCTTTTGCTTTCGAATGCCTTCGATTCCACGTCGGAACCTCGGAAATCAGCAGCGGCTATAAATCGGTGAGAGGCATTTGATTTAGCTGTATTTTATGTAGGTCGATTCAAGCCAATGGCAGAAAATGAATGAAGTAAATGGAAAAAGTAAGAAAAAGTACATTTAGAATCGCGGTTTTTTGTTGATACCGCCTTTTTCGCGCAAACTATTTTCCATTTAGACCCCCATGCCTTTGACCGCGGCACCAGCAGATGATGAAAATGGATGGATTTTCAAGGTAGAATAGAGTTGAATTGCTTCAATAGTGTGAAATTTGAAAACTAAATGGATTTCATACAGTTAGATTTCTATATTCGGAAGAAATATGGAAACTAACTGGAAAACCTACAGCTAGTTTGCGCCAAAACAGCCGTTTCGCCCAGAATTGCCCATTTTTAACTGTAGTTTATCCAGTTAGTTTGATCATTTTCGCCCATTCGCTTGAATCTACCTGTACAAAATACAGTTAGACGTGCCGCTCCACTTGCAACGATGCCTGCAGACGGTAAAATAGACGGATTTTCAAGGTAATTTGGACGGTTATCCCTTTGACTCAGTAAAAGCAGGATGCCCCGTCTCCATCGCCAGCTCCCATCATCTATAAAAATCTATTCAAGGTCGGAGTCCATCTCCGGATGTTACTGAGTGAATGGGGTATCAGCCGGAAGAACGGAGAAATGGTGTCACAGGCGTGGAAAACAAGGTAACTGAGCGAACGGGATATCAGCCAAAGGGCGGAGAAAGGAGCTATTGGCCAGGTAAACAGGGTAACTGAGCGAACGGGATAACAGCCAAAGGGCGGAGAAAGGAGCTACTGGCCCGGTAAACAGAGTAACTGAGCGAACGGGATATCAGCCAAAGGGCGGAGAAAGGAGCTATTGGCCAGGTAAACAGGGTAACTGAGCGAACGGGATAACATCCACAGGGCGGAGAAAGGAGCTATTGGCCAGGTAAACAGGGTAACTGAGCAAACGGGATAACAGTCCAAAGGACGGAGAAAGGAGCTATTGGCCAGGTAAACAGGGTAACTGAGCAAACGGGATAACAGTCCAAAGGACGGAGAAAGGAGCTATTGGCCAGGTAAACAGGCTAACTGAGTGAACGGGATAACAGTCCAAAGGACGGATAACAAGGGTAAGGCGCTGCGTAGTGGGTGGTCAGCGCAGTGGCCAAAACGGTTTACCTCAAGAGTTTAAGCAATATAGTAAGGGTCGCCCTAGCCTTCTGATGTTTGAGAAAGGAGTCAGTATCCCGCAACTAGGGTTAAGCCTGATCGTCTTCTGAGTAGACCATACAGTAAAACTCCGCCGGTCCGGTAGGGGTGTTTCGAGTATATCTATCTGTAATAACAAAGCCGGCTTTAGAATATACCTTAATCGCGCGCTCGTTCCATACGAGCACTTCCAGATCGATTTCCTGCGAGGGCCCCCTGGAGACTGCTTCCCGAACTATTGCTTTAACAAAAGGGACCCCGAGTCCTTGGCCGCGCAGGTCGGGCCTCATTCCCAATCCGAGGCGAATGACGCCGGTCAGGGGAAAGAACTGTGCGAATCCGCACAAAACGCCGGCTTCGTCCATGACAGCCGCATACTGCTCCTTACGAATAGAGGGGTCGGCAAATTCGTTCTGTTCCTCCAGCATTTCCGTCCACGGCTTCCAGTTATATAAATCGTAAGGCGGTTCGTAGATCCAACTGCAGATTTCCTCGCACTGCCGCAAGCTTAGCGGGGCGATATGGAATGTTGGTATTGTCTTCATAGGGATATCCTCCAGACCGATTTGAACCCTCCCCCATAAAAAATTACTTGTGCTGCTAGGGGGTCTTCTTTCCATTTTATCATCGACAACCTATGCCAGGAAGGTAAAAACCAAGCTCCTAAGTATCTATTTAGTTCTGGAAATAGGGATGGAAAAAGATGGGGTTGTATTCTACAATAACAGCATATAGCAGTTAAGTCCTATCGTCGTTGATCGATTGAACCGAAGCAGCAGCTTATCTTATAAATAAACTTCACTGTTACATTTATACTGAAGCGGATGCAAAGCGGTGGAACGTTTTGGCATTTCGTTCTTCTATCGGAGAGCGGAGGCAGGGAATAGGCTCCTTTATTTGTCATGCCCAGCTAACAAGGAGCCTTTCATGATTAATAGATATATTTTTTCATTGTTATGGATAATGCATTTCCTTGCAATCCGAGCCAAGTGCGTTCGGTTTGCCTTAGCAGGCTGCCGGCCTGGAACCTCTGCGCGAGAATGACTCCCGGGAGTCTTCCAACATTTTAACCAAATGAATGGGTGAACTTATGCGTGTATTTATCGATTTGATGTGGTTTTTTCGCATGGAAAAAGCGAGGTACTTGGGCGGTATCTTTACGTTGATTGTGGTCAGTCTGCTTATTCTGCTTCCGCCCTATATCATCGGAGTGATGGTGGACGGGATCGCGGCCGGAACGTTGACAGGGAGTGAGATGTTCGGATGGCTCGCGCTTCTGGCCGTTATTGCCGGGTTGATGTATGTGCTGCGGTATGTCTGGAGGGTTATGATCTACGGTTCTGCTGCGAGACTCAGCCAAGTGCTGCGCAATCGGCTGTATCAGCATTTTACCGGCTTGTCTCCGCGGTTTTATCAGCAGAAAAGAACCGGTGATCTGATGGCGCATGCGACCAACGATATTCTGGCGATTGAACTGACGGCCGGGGAAGGGGTGCTGACCCTGGTCGATTCGCTTGTGATGGGCTTGATGGTCGTTGCAACGATGGCCGTGTTTATCGATTGGAAGCTGACGATAGTAGCTTTGCTCCCTATGCCGTTCATTGCCTGGTCCACCAGTTATTACGGCAATTTGCTCCATGAACGGTTTCATGCGGCACAGGCCGCCTTCTCGACCTTGAATGACAAGGTGCAGGAGAATATCTCCGGAATTCGCGTCGTCAAGGCTTTCGGTCAGGAGGAAGAGGAGAAGAAAGGGTTTAACCGTCTGTCGGAGCAAGCGGTGGAGAAAAATGTAGCGGTCGCCAAGGTGGACGCTCTCTTCGACCCGACGATTTCGCTCATTGTCGGCCTGTCGTTCTTTCTGTCCGTTGCTTATGGCGCCAAGCTGGTCGTTGACGGCCAATTGACGCTCGGCGAGCTGACACAGTTCACCATTTATTTGGGTCACTTGATCTGGCCGATGCTGGCGATCGGATATTTATTCAATATTATGGAACGTGGGAGAGCCTCCTATGAACGGGTTCAGTCGCTGCTGAATACTAAATCCGAAGTGCAGGAGCGGGAAGGGGCATCTTCCGAATCTCCCTGCGGAGATTTGACGGTGGAGATCGACTCGTTCCGCTATCCCGGGTACTCGGAGCCGGCCCTCACCGGGATAAGCTTCCGGCTCGGGCGCGGCAAGACGCTCGGGATCGTCGGGCGCCTCGGCAGCGGCAAGTCGACGCTGCTGCGATTGCTCCTGCGGGAATTCGACCTCAACGATGGCGACATCGCCATAGGCGGGAAGTCGATCTACGACTTCCGGCTGGAGGCGCTTCGCCGTGCGATCGGTTATGTGCCGCAGGAGCACGTATTGTTCTCGGCCACGATTGCCGAGAACATCGCCTTCGGCCGGCCGGAAGCAACGGCCGAAGAGATCGAAGCGGCGGCCCGGATCGCCGCCGTGCACGATGACATCGTCCGCTTCCCCGACGGCTACGACACGGTGGTCGGGGAACGCGGCGTGACGCTGTCGGGCGGCCAGAAGCAGCGGCTGTCCATCGCCCGGGCGCTTCTGCTGCGGCCGGAGCTACTGCTGCTGGATGATGCGCTGTCCGCTGTGGATGCGCGCACCGAGAAGGCGATCATCGATTCGCTCCGCGAGGATCGCCATAACAGCACGACCCTGATCGCTGCGCATCGGCTGAGCGCCGTAGAGCGCGCGGATCTCATTCTCGTGCTGGAAGAAGGACGACTCATCGAGCAAGGAACGCATGATGAGCTGATGGCGGCTGACGGATGGTATGCACAGATGTACCGCCGCCAGCAGTTGGAATCGCTAGTGCTGCAAGGAGGTGCCGAGCATGGTCGTCCGCCGCTTGATTAAATATGCCAAGCCCCACCGCAAATCGCTTGCGGTCGCTTTTATCCTGCTGCTGTTCGGAACTCTCGCCGATCTCGCCGGCCCATATCTGGTGAAGATTTTCATAGATGACTATTTAGAGCCCAGATGGTTTCCGCTCGGGGCTTTGATCGGGCTGGCTGCCGGATACCTGCTCCTGCACTTGAGTTCCGTTATTTTGCAATATTTTCAGCTATTTTCCTTCCAAAAGATAGCGCTCAAGATCGTTCATCAATTGCGGTCGGATGTGTTTGGCAAAACCCAGCACCTGGGCTTGTCATTCTTCGACCGGACGGCGGCCGGAGGTTTGGTGTCCCGGATTACGAACGATACGGAAGCGGTCAAGGATTTGTATGTCAGCGTTCTGTCTACCTTCGTGCAGAATATTGTGTTTTTGCTCGGGATCTTTGCCGCCATGTTTGTGCTGGATGTCCGCCTGGCCACGATTTGTCTGCTTCTGCTTCCGGTGTTGCTGGTGCTGATGAATGTTTTCCGCCGGCTCAGCTCCAAGGTGTTTCGCGTCTCCAGGGAAAAGCTGGGACAATTGAATGCAATCCTTAACGAGTCCTTGCAGGGGATGAACATTATCCAGGCTTTGAGACAGGAGAAAAGACTGCAAAACCGCTTCGCCAAAATTAACGGAGAATATTATTCGGCCTCTCTTAAAAATATTCGCCTGAACGGGCTGCTGCTGCGTCCGGCGGTCGATTTGCTCCGCATCTTTGCCCTGATGCTGGTCGTTTACTTTTTCGGCAGGGAATCGTTCGACGGAGTGATTGAAATCGGGGTTTTGTACGCTTTTATTAACTATTTGGACCGTTTTTTCGAGCCGGTCAACATGATGATGATGCGGCTTGCCCAATTGCAGCAGGCTTTGATTGCCGGTGAGCGGGTGTTCGAGCTGCTGGACTCCGAGAAGTGGTCTCCGGGAGATCGGCCGGATCATGAAAAAAGCAAGGGTACCGAAAGCGACCGGCCGGTCATTCGGGAGGGGCGGATTGAATTCGATTCCGTCACTTTCTCTTACGACGGCAAGACGGATGTACTCAAGAACATCTCGTTTACGGCGATGCCCGGTCAGACGGTCGCTTTGGTCGGCCATACGGGAAGCGGCAAAAGCTCGATTATCAATTTGCTGCTCAACTTTTATGCGATAAAGGGAGGAGAAATCCGCATTGACTCCGTCCCCTTGTCCCGGTATTCGAACGAAGAGCTGCGCCGGAAGATGGGGCTTGTGCTGCAGGATCCGTTCCTGTTCACCGGGACGGTCCGGGAGAATATCAGTCTGCTGGATGGCACCGTCAGTGATGAGGCCATCTATGAGGCGGCCGAGCTCGTGCAGCTCGATTCGTTCATCCGCAGGCTTCCCAATGGCTATGAGGAGCCGGTCGTCGAGCGGGGGGCTACTTTGTCCAGCGGCCAGCGGCAGCTGCTTTCCTTCGCCCGGACGATGGCAAGGCAGCCGGCGATTCTGCTTCTGGACGAAGCGACTGCCCATGTCGATACGGAAACAGAGGAAGCGATCCAGGCGGCCCTGGCAAGAATGAGGGAAGGCCGCACGACGATCGCGGTAGCCCACCGGTTATCGACGATCCAGGATGCCGATTTGATCCTTGTTCTGCATCAAGGAGAGATTGTCGAGAGGGGTACGCATCAGGAGCTCATTCAGAAGAAAGGGCTATACTATACAATGTATCGGCTTCAGCAGGGAGCGACCGAGTCAGTGGAGGAACCTACGCTGTCCGGAAGCGGCCTGAACGACTGAAGCCGGGATGAATTGTGGCGAGGCAGGAAAGACCGTTATAATAAAAAGAAAAGGGATGTGAGCCGATGTCCAATCTGGTTTCTAAAGAATGGTTGCGCGAACACTTGCAGGATGACCATGTCGTTGTGGTAGATTGCCGGTTCGTGCTGGGCAATCCGGAGGCAGGAAGACGGGCTTATGAGGAAGGTCATATTCCAGGGGCTGTTTATTTCGATCTGGAGGAGGATTTGTCCGGTCCGATCAAGGAGCATGGGGGAAGGCATCCTCTGCCTGATCTGGGAACACTCGCCCTTAAGCTCGGCGCAGCGGGGATAGACGATACGGTCCAGGTCGTCGCTTATGATGACCAGGGCGGGGCGATGGCCTCCCGATTCTGGTGGCTGCTGAAATTTATGGGACATTCGCAGGTCCGTATTCTGGATGAAAGCTTCTCTCAATGGAAAGAAGCGGGATATCCGGTCAGCCAGGAAGCAACTGCACGGTCTGCCCGTTCTTTCGTCCCCCAAGTGCAGACTCCTATGCTTGTCAGCATGGAGGATGTGCGGGATCGTCTGGGACGGAAGGATACGGTGCTGATCGATTCCCGTGACGCACGGCGCTATCTGGGCCTGGAGGAACCATTGGACCGGGTAGCCGGACACATTCCTGGAGCACGGAATTATTTCTGGAAGGATGCTTTGGACGAAACGGGGCGCTGGAAAGCGGGAGAAGACCAGCGTGAAAGATTCGCGGCCCTGTCTTCGGCGGAGGAAATTATCGTTTACTGCGGGTCGGGAGTGACCGCTTGTCCTAATATATTGGCGTTGACGGAAGCGGGATTTAATCAGGTGAAGCTGTATTCCGGAAGCTGGAGCGATTGGGTCAGCTATGAAGATAACCCGGTTGCGACGGGGGAAGAGGCTTAAAAAAGAGGAAACTTGAGATAAGTCTCGGGGCTGTGACAGAATGCCGATAGGCGAACTGTTGCGGCTCTCTTTGGGTTCTTCTGTAAACAGCTTGCAAACAAGAGGCGTGCGATAGTGATTTATGATCATCTTTAATGGTAGATGGTCACTTGTTCAAACCGCATTGCATATACTAAAATATCGTTAGAAAGACCGGGTGCTGGTAACACTCGGCCTATACAACTGGCTTGGATGGGGTGTCCCTTCAAGTTGCAAAGGATCAAAAACCCACCTTCGGCGGAACAACCTTGGGGTGGGTTTTTTGCATCCTTAAACTAAATCTTTCATAAGGTCCTCTAAATCATTCATCAAATCAGGTATCCAGGCATCCGAATCCGGTATGGTCACTGTGCCTCCGTAAACCAGCCATCTTAGAGTTTTAATCAGCCAGCACAAACCGCCGATTTTGACCTGCCAGTTCAGCTGTTCCATGGATAACTCCGTGCCAGCTTCTTGCAAAAAGGCGGAAAGAACATCATCCTGCGAAACGCTGCTCCAAGCCTTTGTCTCATTTATCAAACAATGCAGGTCACCCAGATGTGGGCTTAAATAAGCAAGGGACCAGTCAATCGGTAGTATACCATTCCCTTGAATCATTAGATTTTTAGCATGATAATCATGATGGACGAGTGTAAGAGGAAGGGTTCGGTACAGCTTCTCCAGATGGGAGGGCAACGTTTTCCGCAGTCTTGATAGAACGCAGGATTTGGAAAGCCGGGGCGACTCCAGCAGATCGTCCAGTAGGGTTATAAAATTTGCAGCGGATACTGTATACGAGCTAATCGTTTCACTTGGGATTTGCGCCCCCAAATTAGCCGATGCCACTTTTCGCAGTCTGGCCAATTCCCTTGCCGCTTCGAGAAAATAATAGGGGAGGGGCTGCTGCTCCAAATTTTGCCGGCCAACGTCCTCCATAATCATAACGGCATCGGTTTCCAATTCGAGAAGGTTGAAAATGCAAGGCGCTTTTATTTGCATTGGAATGACCAATTGTCGATAGATAGCGGATTCTCTCGCCATTTCTTGCGCGGCCCATTTAATAATACTGGTTTGACCCGATTTCCATGTCGCCCTATACACTTCGGAAAGCGCCCATTTCCTTAATAAGGTCCATTCCGCTACTTCTTCCAAGCGTGGCATTATCCGGCGATAAGCTGAAAAGCATTCTGGAACCATCTATTTCTTCCTCCCGCTGCATAGTCATATTTATAGAGAAAATTTTTACATAATTAACCAAGAAATTATAGACTGATATTTTTCCTTTTGCTATGATGTTGTATAGGGTCTTGAAAAAAATCGGGACTCCTATTTATGTCATGAGATAGAATCAATGCTGCAAAACCCACCTTCGGTTCCAAGCCTTAGGGTGGGTTTCTAGTTTCTTCTATAAGGTTACAACTTAACGCTGAAGATTAATGTTTGGGAGAGGAGGAGAGGGCCGTGGTCGTACAGCGTGCAGTAGAAGAAGATATAACTCCTTGGTTGAATCTGGCTTCGGAGGTGGAATATCTCTTCGGTCCAATGGTGGATGATCCGAAGTTCTTGCTGGCACTGCAGAAAAATATTAGCAGGGGGAGCGCCTTCTGCATTCGTGAAAATGACGGCCTGCCGGGGTCCCGCCTTATGGGAGGACTTCTTTTCTCTTCGTCATCTGCTCCTGTCTATAAGATCGGTTGGCTGGCCGTTGCGTCCAGATCGAGGCAAAAAGGTGTTGCTACGGCATTAATCAAGCATGTTCTGTCCCTTGTGCAGCGTCCGGCGGAAGTGACGGTTACCACCTTTGGCAATGATATAGCAGACGGGCTTCCTGCCAGAAATCTTTATATCCAGCATGGATTTATTCCGGAGGAGAAGGTTTCCAACGGGCCGGAAGGCGGATCGCGTCAAAGGTTCAGGTTAGTCCTAAGATAATGCGGGACTTGCAGAGTGATCCGTTAATGACTATAATAATTAAGGTATCTAAATTATGAAGGGTGCGAATATATTCGAATGAAGAAAGTAAGTCCGGATCTTATCCGCGTAGTCAAAGATATGAACGAAGCGGATTACGCGATTAATATAATGCTGGTTCAGGCCTATGAGTCGCTGTTCAATAGCGATATTACGGCCAAGCAAACCATCCTGCTGGAGTTCGTTCACAAGCACGGGCAATTGACGGTCAGCGAACTGGCGGAACGGATGAAGGTAACCTCCAGTGCGGTCAGTCAAATCATCAGCAAGCTGGAGAGGGCGAAGTATGTGCGCCGGGAGATCAATCCGCTTAATCGCAGAGAGATTCTGGTTCGGCTGGATGAACGGGGAATCGAGCATTTTGCCAAGGAGGAACAGATGGAGCTTTCCATCATTGAGCGCTTTTATTCTCAATTGGACTATGAAGAAGTCGTCACGATGAAAAATATCGTTCTCAAGCTCAAAGCGATCGTGGAGAAGGAGCTTGACGAAGCCGGGACCCTGAGGGACAAATAATGGCCGGCTACGGGGAAAAGGTTATGCAGGGAGAAGCAAGATTCCCTGTGTCGAATTATTAAGTTTTCTTAATAATTAAGCATATATAATATAAGAAAGGAAGAGAAGCTATGAGTATGAAACGACAAAGATTGGAGCAATTATTCGGAGGTTTGGCGGAAAAAGGTGAGGTGAACGGAGTTATTCTGGCTGCCGAGCATGGAGAAATCATTTATCAAGCTGCTTTCGGACAGGCTGATCTATCCACGAGCCGCCGGTTGCAGACAAACACCGTATTCGAGCTGGCTTCACTGTCGAAGCCTTTCACAGCTTTGGGTATCGTTGTGCTTGAGGAGAAGGGCATGCTCGCCTATGACGAGCCGATTGAGCGGTGGCTGCCGGAGCTTCCTTACCAAGGGATCACCGTTCGCCATCTGCTCTGCCATACGTCCGGACTGCCGGATTATATGGACTTGTTTTTCGAGCATTGGGACCGTTCGAACATCGCGACCAATGCGGATGTCCTGAATCTGCTGGTGCGGCATCGCCCACCGGTTTATTTCGAGCCGAATGAAAGCTGGCTATACAGTAATACGGGCTATGTGCTGCTCGCTATTCTTATCGAGCGGATAACAGGGCAGCGGTTTGCCGATTTTATGAGCGAGCATGTATTCAGTCCGTTAGGCATGAAGAATACGAGAATTTATAATCGAAGATATAGCGGCGAGGTCATTCCCGATTACGCTTTCGGCTACATTTATGATCTGCATTCCGACCGCTATGAGCTGCCGGACCTTGTGCCGGAAACGAATTACGTAGTGTTTCTGGATGGCATCCAGGGGGACGGAACCGTGAATTCAAATTTGCATGATTTGTATAAATTCGATCAGGCACTTCATGCCGGACAATTTGTGAGCCGGAAATCGCTGGAACAGATATTTGCGCCGGCGAGTTTGAATAACGGCGAGACATGCGGCTACGGGTTCGGCTGGATATTGGAAGAGAAAGAGGGGAAGGGCAGGGCGGTGAGCCATAGCGGAGGGTGGCCGGGATATGCCACCAACCTCATTCGATATATCGATGCCGATATGACGCTGATTTATTTAAGCAATATGGAGCAGGATGTGGAATTCGACCAGGCTCTTCTTATCGCTGCCGAGCAAATTTTGTTCGAACTGCCTTACGATGCTCCACAGCGTCCGGCCCAAAGGAAGCTTGCCGTCATAAACCCTGGTCTATATGAAAGCTATATCGGCACGTACCGGCTGGACGAAGGTGAAGGAGTCCATGAGGAAACCGTCGCAGTCGTTCTGACCGAAGGGGACAGACTGTACCTGCAGATCACCGGCAAAGTGCGGCTCGAGCTTTACCCGGCTACCGAAACAAGGTTCTTCGTACGCTCAGTTCCGGTAGAAGTAAAATTTAGCATACAGAACGGGATGGGTAAGGCGGAGAAGCTGGTTATTCTGCAGGAGGGAACGGAGACGTCAGCGGTTCGGGTGGATTAGTAAGCGATAAGCTCTGAAAAAAAGAACCTCCCTTAGAGTGGCATCAAGACTGAATCGCTGCTGCCGCTTCCGTGCAGCCGGGTAACTTCAAGAATAATTACTTGGGGAGTTTTAACGATAAAGGCCTACGGGGCGCAGCAATTCTGTGTACATTTCGTCTGTCGGATTGAGGAGGTAGGTGAAATGGGTAAAATATTGGGTGTCCTAATGGCGGGAATTTTACAAAAGCCGAACTATTCTTACCGACATAGGCGGCATATAGTTCGGCTTTATCTATTCATGTGACTTCGTTCACGGATCAAATAAACGTAAAATCGTCAAATAGGCTTGCTGACGCGTGTAGGAGCCCTTGGGATCAAATTCGTTATTACCGACACCGTTCATAATGCCCCGGGAGACCACATAAGCAACGGAATCGTAAGCCCAACCGGCGATGAGTTCGTTATCCGCGAAGCTTGCAGGAGGGGCTGCCGTATCCAAATCCAAAACGTTGGCGGTATTTCTTAGCATAACGGCTGCTTCCTCCCGAGTCAGGCTGCCTTCGGGATCGAAGCGGCCCGCTCCTTTGCCGGACACAATTCCAAGAGTATAGGCGGCGAGAACATCCTTATCCACGGTGTCGGTAAAGGGAGGTTCGGGCATTGAAACGTTTTTTTCTAATAGGAAGTGATCTATGCCGGTACCTGTCTGAGCCTCGATGAAATGGATGACTAGCGTGCTAAATTCCTGTCGCGTGATCTTGTTCCTATAGTCCTTCTGCAGCGCAGGGGGAATAAGCCCGGCCTCAATTGCTACCGATATCCCGTCCGCCGCCCAGTCATCGGGAGAGTCCGAGCCGGAAGGCAAACGGGATTCTGGGGCCGGATGGGCGATATAGCCCCATTTGTACCTTTTTTGAACAGGTGCCAACCCATCGTTGAAATCCCCAGCAAATTCATATTGAAGCGGGATCACTTCATTCCCCGTTTTATCAATAAAGCCGTACTTCATATTTTTGCTGACTCGCGCCAACCCTTCGCTAAAATCACTTGCATTATGATACTGGGGCTTGACGATTTCCTTGCCGGTTTTATCAATAAAGCCCCAGACTCCGTTCTGTTGAACTCTGGCTATTCCTTCTTTAAAGCCAAGTACCCGTTCATATTGCGGCTCTACGACTACATTGCCGGATTTATCAATGAATCCGTATTTCAAGTCGAAATTTTCTTCCTTGATGACGACTCCCATTCCTTCGTCGAAACCGATGACATAGTCGAACGACTTGCCCAAATGGACCTCCGTTCCAGTAAGATCAATGAGAAAGCTCTGCCCATTTTTCGTTACGGATGCAAGGCCATCGCTAAAGTGGCTCACCGACTCATATTGGATGGGAATGACTTCTTTGCCTGTCGTGTCAATGAACCCCATTTTTCCATTCTTCCGAACCCAGGCCCGACCTTCATAAAAAGATCCTGCCTCGTCATACTGCAGCTTGACGACTTCTTGTCCGTTCTTATCAATAAAGCCCCATTTGCCGCCTTTGCTGACCGCAGCCAGTCCTTCTTTAAAGAAATCCGCACTGTCGTCGTATTGAGGAGGGATCCTATCTTTGCCTGTATTATCGATAAATCCATACTTTCCCGCCCTTAAAATTTTTGCCATGCCCTCACTGAAATTCCATGTATAGTCATTGTAGTTTTCGGTGTACTCGTGGGGCAGAGGGAAGGCCAATTGACCGGTCGTGTCAATAAACCCATGCTGACCATCCTGTTCAATCTGCGCCAGCCCCTCACTAAAGGGCCAAGCCGCATCGTATTGGGGAGGGATGACAAATACGGGGGATTGGGCGAACCCAGTATTTGCGATGCCCAGCAGGATGATTGCACAACCCATGATGCTGCACATAAGCTTAGAACAAACATGTCTGCGCATAGCGGCAAAAAACTCCTTCCAATTGGATTTGTTCAGGCAGTTCATTGCTGTTAATAGCTGGATTATTATGTTCGATACTTATCATGAAATCCCTGCCGTTATGTACGATGGGTGGGGTCACCTCGTTATTGATTATTATTTCATAATTGGATAGTATTTGTGTCAGTATAGACTTTGGTAATAGGGAAAACTTCTTTTTTTTATTTTCGCAGTATGACAATCATAAGGGTCCATGAAAGGCGGAGATCGATATGTCCGTTCAACGAAAGAGATGGCCGATCACTTGCGGGGTCGTCTGGTCTTTGCTGTTCGCCTTGATGAGCTTTTATTGGGCGAGTGGCGGCATGCTGGGGGTTAATACGCTAGGGCCGGAAATTTCGCGGCAAGCCGTCTTGCGCGACGATAGCTTCATTTTCGTCGTATGGTTGACGGGGGTGGCCAAGGTTGCCGGGGCACTTTTATTACTCGCATTGAAGATTAACTGGAGCAACGGGCTTGTCCAAGCAGCGTTTCGAATTACAGCCATGGTTGGCGGAATACTTCTTTTCCTTTATGGGCTATTTAACTTAGTAGCAGTGCTGCTCATGATGGCTCAAGTTCTGAATTTGCCGACAATCGACTCTTACTCGGCGTGGTGGCGCCTCTTCTTCTGGGAGCCGTTCTGGATGATAGGCGGGCTGTTTTATTTCGTTGCCGGCCGGACGGCAAGAGCGGGGTGAAGCATCCGGCCGAAACTGCTTATTAAGTAAGCTTCAATCGCCGGATGATTTCAGTTCCGCTCCGGTCTATCTCCACAAAACCTAGCGATTCGTACAGGCCCGAAGCGCGATCATTCCCCGGCCTGTGACCTAGAATAATATATTCGCATGCATGCTTCTCCTTCATATAGCGAATCAGCTCCGTTAAGCCTGCCCTTCCCAAACCTTTGCCCTGGAATTGGCGGTCGATTACAAAGGCCATTATCCAGTATTGCCCGTCCTCCGGATCGATAGCGTAAATCGCAAGACCGACCAGATCGGTTCCTGAATAAATGGCGAGAGGACTATATCCGCAGTAGGCGGACTCGGCCAGCCAATAGACGGCGGGGACGGGGAATAACGTCTGCTGCTCGTCCGTAACTTGAATTTGTGTGCAGTCGTACCAGTTGTCGTGATCTACAGGGCGGAGCTCCACCCCGGAATAAAATCGTTCATCATTTTTCGGTTTCATTAACCGTTGTCCTCCTTCGCTATGGCTATCCTCTGCTTTTCTTCAGAGATTCTCTTTCGTTCCCCTCCATTTATTTATATTGCCAGGGAGCCAAGATTCACAAGAGATTAAATGGAATATAACCGTTTTATCCCATTGCAGTAATAAAATAAAGCTAATAATTCCTAGTTGAAAAATTGGAATAATTGCAGTATATTCTGAAGTATATAAAAAAGCATCCAACGATACCACTTTAGAAATGAATAACAAATCGGGAAAGGGTGAACGGAATGCTGGCGAAAATTGGGTTGGGCGTTCTTTGCGGACTGCTGCTCGGCTTTGTCTTACAAAGAGGACGGTTTTGCGTGGTTGGTGCGTATAGAGATATGTATTTGACTAAAGATAACCGGATGTTTATTGCCGTGCTGATTGCCATTGCGGTGCAAGCGATCGGGATCTTCGCCTTGTCAGGGCTGGGCGTGATTCAGCTCAGTAATGTATCCTTTACATGGCTTGGGGCTATTATCGGAGGACTTTTGTTCGGATTCGGCATTGTGCTCGCCGGAGGCTGCGCCACCGGTACTTGGTACCGTGCGGGAGAAGGGCTGATCGGCAGTTGGGTAGCTTTATTCACTTATATGCTTGGTACGGTAATTACTAAGGCAGGAATTTTGAAGCCCGTCAACGATCAAATTACTCAGTATAAAACAACCGAGGGGACGATTTACGGCACGTTCGGCATTTCACCCTGGGTCCTTATTGTTTTGTTTACTCTTCTTGTCGGCTTTATAGTTTGGAGACATTTAAGCAGGCCTTCCGTGAAAATCCCTTCGCTTAAGCCCAAGAAGACGGGACTAGCGCATATATTGTTTGAGAAGCGCTGGCATCCGTTCGTAACGGCGATTATTGTCGGAATCATTGCCATTTTGGCTTGGCCGATGAGTGAAGCGACGGGGCGGATGTTCGGGCTCGGCATTACGACTCCTAGCGGCAATATTTTGCGCTACTTAACGACCGGCGATTCCAAGCTGCTGGATTGGGGAGTTTTCCTGGTACTCGGCATCGGTATAGGCTCTTTCATCGCGGCCAAAGGCAGCGGAGAATTTCGTTGGCGGCTTCCCGACCGCAAGACGATTCGCAACAACTTTTTCGGCGGATTATTGATGGGGTTTGGAGCCAGCTTGGCGGGAGGCTGCACCATCGGCAACGGTTTGGTGAATACTTCCTTGTTCTCCTGGCAGGGTTGGGTGGCCACGTTATTCATTATTCTGGGAACATGGGCAGCCACCTATATCGTTATTGTGCGCGGCCAACGCAAAGCTAATTCAACCGGCAAGGGATATCAACAATCCGTCCCGGCATAACCGGATAATATAATAGGAAAGGATGATTCATAATGAGTCAGCATCATTTGCAAGTCGTAGGGATGGTATGCCCGTTTCCATTGGTGGAAGCGAAGAAAGTCATGCAGGATCTCCCCGCAGGGTCCGAGTTGGTCATCGACTTCGACTGTACGCAAGCGACTGAATCACTGCCTCGATGGGCGGCAACGGACGGTCATGAAGTGACTTCTTTCGAGCAAACGGACGATGCCCAGTGGAGAATTGTGATTCGAAAGAAGAAGTAAATAAAGAAGGCGGTTGTTTACAAATAAATACAGAAAAAAAGCTTGCCCTTGACCTTACGTCAAGGGCTATACTTTTTGGTGAAGGGAGTGGTAAAGATGACAGATCAGAAATGGTATACCATCGGCGAATTTGCGAGGCTAACCCATGTAACGGAGCGCGCCTTGCGCTTTTATGACAAAAAAACGCTGCTTAAACCGTCCGGGCGCAATGCGCAGGGCCATCGCCTGTATTCAGATAAAGACATCGTTCGTTTGCAAAAGATCGTCACCTTAAAATATCTCGATTATACCCTGGAAGAAATTGCGGAATATTTGAATAAGCCGGAGCTCGATTTGAAACGGTCTTTGGCTTTTCAGAAGCAATTGCTGCTTAAGAAGCGCGAGCATCTGGATAAGGTTATCGAAACCTTGAACAGCGTCCAGGAGATGATGGAAGAGTCGGAATATTTTCAGAGAGACGATATCCTGATGTTGATTTATGCCTTTCAAATGGAGGATAGGCATAAGGATTGGCTCAAGCAGCGTCTTTCCCATACGACGGTAGATGCGCTATTTTTCGAAGGCCGGCCGGATGAGCGGAAGAAGTTTGAGCGCAGGCTAATGGCTATTTATGCGGAGCTTAAACAATTTGGCAAGGAAGGCAAACAACCTGACGATCCGGTCGTTCAGGACAAGGCGCAGGAATTGATAACCGTCATGTTTTCTTATATCGGAGAAGAGCCGATGGAAGAGTTTTTAACGAATATAGGCACAGAATCGGTAGACCCGATTTTATTTCCCGATTTTACTCAAGAGGAGGACATTTTCCTTCAGCAAGTATTTGAAAATATGAATGATCCGCGAATAAGGAATATGTTCGAAGACACTGAAAGCCATACGAGGGAGGAGGGAGACAAGGAATGATGAACTCAACCGCTCATCCGAAGGACGCCGGGAAAGAGACCGTCGATATGCCTAAATGGGGAGACTTCTTATCCTTGTTGAGCAAGTACAGGCCGGCGCTCTGGATCATCATTATTACGATTCTGCTGGGCTTGGGGGAGACGATTCTGAATCTGCTCATTCCGCTGTTCACTATGGATATGGTGAATCAGTTGTCGGCGGGAAATCTGCAGGGGATGACCATCGCTTTATTGGTAGGAGTGTTTATCGCGCAGGCTGCATTATCGGGATTTTCCATCTTTTCCATGTCTTATATCGGTCAGTATGTCATTGCCAAGCTGCGAGACGACTTATGGCAGAGAGTGCTGGGTTTGCCCGTTCCCTTCTTCGACCGCAATACTTCGGGGGAGACAATGAGCCGGATGACGAACGACACCAATGTGATTAAAGATTTTATAACGGCACATGTCATTTCCTTCTTGTCCGGACTCGTCTCCATTATCGGGGCTGTCATATTGCTGCTGACGATTGATTGGAAAGTCACCGTGCTGATGCTGCTGGCGGTGCCGGCTGCACTGCTCATTCTATGGCCGATAGGAGCGAAAATGTTCGGGGTTTCCCAAGGAATGCAGAACGAAACGGCACTGTTCCAAGGGGATCTCGGCCGTGTATTGTCGGAAATCCGTCTCGTCAAATCGTCATTGGCCGAACCGCTAGAGCTGGAGCGGGGGCAGAAGCGTATAGGCCATCTGTTTCGTTATGGTTTGAAGGAAGCGAGAATCATGGCTTTGGTATCGCCCTTGATGATGAGCATCATGATGCTGCTGCTTGTCCTGTTGATCGGTTACGGAGGTGTGCGGGTAGCTGCCGGAACATTGAACGGCGGCCAACTGGTAGCCATCATTCTATACATGTTCCAGATTGTCATTCCTTTTACCCAAATGGCATCGTTCTTCACCCAATTCCAGAAAGCCATGGGCGCATCGGAACGGATTCTGGCTATTATGCGGGAAGAGCCCGAAGAGAGCAACCAGGTGGAGGAGCATGATCCGCCTGCCACTCATGCAGCACCACTTCAAGTGTCGGATAGGTCGAAGCCGGTTTGGTTCGATTCGGTCAGCTTCGGTTATTCCCCGGATAGGCTCATTCTGCGCAATGTGTCCATAACCGTGGAAGCAGGGCAGACGACGGCTTTCGTAGGGCCCAGCGGAACCGGGAAGACGACCTTGTTTTCGCTGCTGGAGAGATTTTACGAGCCGTCTGGGGGAACAATTTATTATGGCACGAGGCCGCTTTCTTCCTATACCCTGAAGGATTGGCGAAACCGGCTAGCCTATGTATCACAGGAAAGTCCGATGATGGGCGGAACCATTCGTGACAATTTGACTTATGGCTTGGAGGAAGTGGACGAAGGGAAAATGAATGAGGCGATCGAACAGGCCAATCTGAAGGAGTTCATCCATTCCCTGGAGAAAGGGCTGGACACGGAGGTTGGCGAAAGAGGGGTTAAGCTGTCGGGTGGTCAACGCCAGCGCCTGGCCATTGCCCGGGCGATTCTGCGCGACCCGGAAATTTTGCTGCTGGATGAGGCTACGGCTCATCTGGACAGTGCCTCCGAACGGCTGGTTCAGGATGGGCTGCAAATACTGATGAAAGGCCGGACCACATTAGTGATCGCTCACCGTCTGTCAACCGTATACAATGCGGATAAGATCGTGGTGCTGGAACAAGGTGAGGTCACCGGACAAGGCACTCATGAAGAGCTGCTGGCGACTCATCCATTTTATCGGAAGCTGGTGCACCAGCAATGGGAACAAACCGGATAGCATCCGGTTTGTTTTTTTTAGAGCGAAATCGATTTGAAGGAGATCATCAGGCGGATTGTTCTAATTGCCATGGGATGGTATGTTAAAATCAAATAGAAAAGGGGGCGGGAAGGTGTCACTGCAAGGGGAAGAACGGAAGGCAAAGATACTCCAATTGCTGGAATCGAAGGGCAAGGTGGAAACCGGCTATTTGGCCAAGACGCTTAAAGTATCTACGGAGACCATCCGCAGGGATCTTGACGAATTGGAAGGCTCCGGCAAGCTGAAGAAGGTGTACGGCGGTGCGGTCAAGATCGCCCAGAAAGGAGAAGAGGCTCCGCATCTAATCCGGGAAGCCGTTAATGTGGAGGCCAAAAAACGAATAGGCCAAAAAGCGGCGGCAATGGTTGATCCCGCCGATGCCATCTTTCTGGACGAAGGCACAACCACTCTGAAGATGATTCCTTATCTGCAGCATATTCGCGGACTGACGGTGTTTACCAATTCCTTCCCGGCAGCCGTGAAACTGATGGAATATATGAATAAACAGTTATTTCACGGTAAAATAATTTTCATCGGGGGAGAGGTTAACTCCGGACACGCCAGAACAGCCGGCTCCCTCACCGAGCACATGCTTGAGCCTTTTTATTTTACGAAAGCATTCATTTCCATAGACGGAATGGATCCTGAAGCCGGATTTACCGGTTATGACAGCAGCAAGTCGTTACTGGCTGCCAAGGTTATTCGGCGAACGAAAGAAGCGGTCGTTGTGGCAGATTTCTCTAAAGTGGGAACTCGGGCAAGCTACAGAATTGCCGGCTTGCCCGAGGTGCATACGATGATATGTGACAGCCCTCCGCCTTCGGAGTGGGAGAAGGCCATAACGGGGGCGGGGCTTCGTTGGCTGGATGCCTCCGATTTAAAATCAGGGAATACCGGCGATTAAATAACTCTAACCTTGTGCGTATCTTCTTGCGGAGCGGGCCGCTATTCCGAAGGGGCAAACAGTCCGGCGGGAACCTGTCCTTCCCATTCCTTGGAGGGCGGGAACCCGAGTGCCCGGGCTGCGACAGGGGCCGTATCCAACTTATCCCCACAAAGCAATGGATATGATCCCGAATGTAATTACCGAAGCCATGGCAATTCTGCGCAGTCCCTGCTGTTCCTTCAATAGAAGGATGCCGAGCAGAGTGCCGAACACGGTACCGACCTCGCGAATGGGGGCAATGGCCGCCAGCGGCGCCAATTGCAAGGCAAACAGAAAGAGCAGATAAGAGCCCGGCGAGAGAACGGAACCCAGCACAATGGTGCGCCAATTCCGGCTCCATTCCTGGCGGATTTGCCCGGATTTCAATACATAGCGTGTACCCATCAGCACATAACCAATGTTCGAAATTTCGATTAGCGCAAGCGGAGACATCTGTGCCACGATCAGTTTGTCGGTCAGAGTGTAGCCGGTAATGCACAGTCCGACTGACAGAGCCAATCCAACGGCCACCGGGGTCAAAGCTTTGTTCTGGCTCGCCTGTCGGCCGGTCAGGCCGCTGATGGCAAATAAACCGACAATAATCGGGCCGAGACCTATCCATCCTATAATCGAGAGGGACTCGTGATAGAGAAGGGTACTCATGACCGGCACCAGCAACGCTCCCGTTCCCCTCATGATCGGATATACCTGCGACATGTCGCCATGTGAATAGGCTTTGGAAAGAAGAACAAAGTAAGCGCCTTGAAAGCCCATGGATAAGGCAATGAACAGCAGCAGCTGCCACGTAAGTTGAACATGTATAAGCTCATAAATAAAATACGGGAGGAACAGCACCGCCGCTACGATGTGGATGCACCATAGGAATACCGCTTTGTCCAGGCTTTTCTTCGTGAAAAGATTCCAGACGGCATGAGCCATTCCGGAGCATAAAACTAAAAGAATGGCAAGCGAGGTCATGAACGGATCATCTCATTTCATTGGATCAAATAGGTTTCCACTTCATCATAAGGGATGATGCAACAAGAAATCAACAATAAAATGTGGTTTTCGTTGTTTTCTATTGTTTTATTGTAAAAATCCTGTTTCAAAGTCCATGCTCCCGATTGCGGACCCCTGGGGCAGACGTTCGTCGACGGATGATCAGCATTCCCAACCATACGGATACTCCATAGATTGCGGCAATGGCTCCGAACAATAGGGGCACATTCCCTCCAAGATAAAGGGGCACTCCAATAATGGGGCCTGCGGCCATTCCGATATAACGGACCAAGTTATACACGCCGACGGCGGTTGCTCTGTCTTTGGGGAAGTATTCTGTCAGCAGTGTGGCGGGGACGGGCATCGTCAATCCCATCGTAAAGCCGAATAAACAAAGCCCCGCAATGAGCAGCGGAAGAGAGAGATTCGCCGTAAAGGCGAACAAGAAAATGGAGAGCACATTAAGCATATTTGTGAATAGCAGGCTCCGTTCATTTCCCATCCTGGATTGGAGCCTAACTCCCAGCCTAACACTGACAGCAGGCAGCAGAGACAGCAGAAGAAATAAACCTCCGGTCTGTTCCGGCCCCAAGCCGTAACGATGTGCCGCTATTTGCGGCAAGAAGACCATGAACACATACAAAGCCAAGTATTGAGTGAAACCAATAAGAACCGTGGCTGAGCTTCTGTGCTTAACGGCTATAAATACAAGAGAAGACAGACGGAAGGGAGAGGCGGTCCCTGCTGCAGGCTTGGTCTCCGGAAGCCAAAACAGATTGGCCAGCAGCATGGCGATCCCCATGACAGTTACAAGAAGGAAGATACCGGAATAGCCGCTCCACCCTCCGACCATACCTCCAACGAGAGGTCCCATAGACAGCGCCAGAGTAAGAAAAAGCTGGTAAGTAGCCATCCCCCTTGCCCGTTCTCTTCCCTCATACAAATCTCCGATGACAGCGGCCGCTACTACCGGAATGGCTGCCGCCCCGATTCCTTGAAAGAAACGGCAGAGCAGCAGCATCTCAATGGAACCGGCATAGGCGCAGCCGAATGACGCACCGGTATAAACGACAATGGCCGGCAAAATGACGGTTCTTCTTCCTTTCGCATCGGCGAGCGGACCATATACGATCTGCATGACGGCAAGAGCGACCGTATACAGGGAAACCGATAAATTAACCAGATAATGAGAGGTCTGAAGCTGCTGCTGGATTTGCGGCAAGATGGGCGTATATAGATTCTGGGCAAATACCGCGATAAAAGCGCTTATCGATGCGAGCATCAAGATTCTGCGGGACATCATGGAGAAACCACTCCTTTCGGTAATAATTGACTGATGTCAGTCGATTATTGAGCATTATATTTTATTTGACTGAAGTCAGTCAAGGGGTATAATAAAACTATTACATCTCAAGGAGAGAGGTCCAATGGCTCGAATCTCGAAAGATCCGGAAGTGCGGCGCAAAGAAATTGTGGAAGCGGCCATGCAGTTGTTTCGTGAGAAGGGCTTCGCACAGACAGCCGTCAGCGATATTGTCCGTAAAGTCGGGGTTGCGCAAGGCACCTTTTATTATTATTTTAAATCGAAAGAGGAGATCGTCTTTGCCATCATTCAGTTATCCGTGTCCGCACAGGCTGAAAAGATAGAAAGCATTGCAGATAACAACCGAATGACGGCCCGGGATAAACTGACGAAAGTGCTCGGGGAAGAGATTTATAGCCCATCGCAATACAAAATGTATCTCGACTTCCTCCACCAGGAAAACAATGCCCTGCATCACCAAAAGCTGATCGTGGCTAAAATTCATGCCTTCGCCCCTATGATCGCCCAAATATTGCAGCAAGGAACGGAGGAAGGGCAGTTTCAAGTCGAGGATCCACTAGAGGCGGCGGAGTTTATATTAACCGGTATGCTATTTTTATTTGATCAGGGTATTTTTCAATGGACGGATTCGGAGCTAAGGAGCAAGGCCAAAGCGATGGAAAAAATGATAGCTAAACTATTGGGCGTCCAGTTAAAATTAACTAAAGAACCATAATGGGAACTGGCTAAGGAGGAAGCTTGATGGAATGGAACTATTACAATACGTTCATTACGGTTTCGGCGGATTGTCCGGCCGATAAGGGGATGGTCCCTCCAGACCGGAAAGAGAAGAAGACGAAAGCCGGGATCGAGTATGCTTTGCTTTCGGAAAATCCCTATACCTACACCCAGGAAAAACTTCTTTACGAGGTTCATATTCGGCATAAAGAGATTCCCCAAGAGGAGTTGGCTGCACGGGGAGTTGAGATCAGGGAAGAATTTTACCGGAAGCCGAAGCCCTGTTTCCGAGCCTCTATGCTGCCCAAGAAATTCGGATGGGGCATTCACTTCGATCAAGAGGGGAAAATGGCTCTAGTTCCAATGGAGTCTGAGTTGTACCGGGATTTTGCCAATGGGGAGAAGGGCGAGGTGAAGCTGCTCGCGGCCATGAGAAACAGCCGGGCCCGATAATTCGGACCAGGCCGTTATGCTGCCCGCTTTAAACGTTACAGTCTTCGTTGGGCTTGGCGATTTCTTTCATAGTTAAAATAACCGGGCAATGATCGCTGCCGGTCACCTCGGAATCAATTTGTGCGTCCAGCAAGCAAGGACTAAGTCTGGCAGAAGCGAGAAAATAATCAATTCGCCACCCTATATTCCGCTCCTTTACCTTGGGCATGTAGGACCACAGGAATAAGCGTCCGTCCGATCGGGATAGAAGTGTCTGAAGGTATCGATAAATCCCGATTCCAGAAGCTGCGTCATTTTGTCCCGCTCCTCCTGAGTGAAGCTGGAATTGTTGCGGTTCGACTTGGCATTCTTCAGGTCGATCTCTTGATGGGCCACATTCAAATCTCCACAAACAATAACTGGCTTGTCCGCATCTAACTTCTGCAGATAACTTCGAAACCGGTCTTCCCACTCCAGTCTATACGAAAGTCGGGACAAATCGCGCTTGGCATTAGGCGTATAAACATTCACCAGGAAGAAGGCATCGTACTCGAGTGTAATGATTCGCCCTTCCGGCTCCTCATCTTCCGCCAGTCCGTAGCGAACGGACAGCGGTTTGATTTTTGTGAAGACGGCCGTGCCGGAATACCCCTTTTTTTGTGCATAGTTCCAGTAAGAAGTATATTCCTCACCATGCTCCACCTGAATTTGTCCTTCCTGCAGCTTTGTTTCTTGAACACAGAATATGTCGGCATTCACCGCTTTGAAGTAGTCGTAGAACCCTTTATTTATGCAGGCTCTGAGGCCGTTAACATTCCAGGATATCAGTTTTAACATTTTCTTACTCCTTACATATCTCTATGATTTCAGCTACTAGTGTAACATAGAAGCGTAGAACCCGTCGTCTATTTTGGAGCGGAGCAGCCGGGAGTATTCTTTGAACGAATCGAGGGGCAGACCTTAAAATCGACGACAACATCGATAATATTATCATTAGTGATATCAAAAAAGCCATAGATTGGATGAATCTTCGTTAGGAAACCCTGAGTCAGATTTGGTCGAATATGTTGTCATGATAGTCTCTGGCGGAGGTGGAATTGTGGGAATTATATTGGGAAAGCGGATATTCTTTCATTCGGTAGTTCGCGATTAATCCCTTACGTTTAAGGTGTCTATGAAGAAGCGGTATCCCTATAAATAATTCATATTAGTTAAACAGCCGGAGACAGCCATTGTGCGCGGACCCGGTTGTTTTTTGTTGTGCGGTTCACCCACTAACGCTTCTAAACATCGCTCAACCAACATACTGTATCGGTGGCTGAAGTTAGCATTCTTCAATCATTATCCTCGAAGCCGTGCTGTTTTGATGCATATTCATATTTCAATAAAGAAGGGTATAGTCTTTCTGTTCCGGGCAAAAATGGTTTTATTAGCTCGGAAGGTAAGCCGAGGCAGAATTTATCTGGAAAGGGATAGGAAGAGAATGACGGAAAAAGAAAAAATGTTAAGAGGGGAACTGTATTTCGCTTCAGATGCGCTATTAACAAGGGAGCGTGAGAGTGCCAGAAAATTAATCCGATTATATAATGAGACGCTAGAGACGGAACAGGAAAATCGGATGGATATATTAATGAAGCTTTTCGGTTCCACGGGTAACAAGCCCTACGTTGAGCCGCCATTCCGTTGTGATTATGGTTATAACATTCATGTCGGCGATCATTTTTATGCTAATTTTGACTGTATTTTTTTGGACGTGTGTGAAATTCGAATAGGGGACCATTGTTTTATGGCACCCGGCGTCCATATTTATACGGCTGCTCATCCTTTAGAACCTGAGAAACGAAGCACGGGAATTGAATACGGCAAGCCTGTTACAATTGGAAATAACGTATGGATAGGAGGAAGGGCCGTTATTAACCCGGGGGTGACTATCGGCAATAATGTGGTGGTAGCTTCTGGAGCCGTAGTGACTAAAGATGTTCCCGATTATGCGGTTGTAGGCGGCGTTCCGGCCAAAATTATTAAAATGTTGATGTGATTGGAGGTCCCGGCATCGATCTGGTCAAATTCCTTATCGATTTGCCTAACTTCTACTACTGCGAATACTTATTCTCAATATATAATGGTAGGGCGATGTCCGGAAATATTCGTTTTAATGTTATCGATATAAATAATATATTCAATAATGATAATAACTATTGCTCTATTCCCCGCTGTCTCGTTTCTCTAGAGCTCGCGGGTAAACTATTATCCCGTCCAGAGCTTGAGGAACGGCAGCAGCAGCGGGGCCGTAACAATCGTGACCATCGCAGTGATAATCATGGCCAGGCTGGCCAAAGCGCCCTCAACCGGTCCGAATTCGAAGGCTTTGGACGTTCCGGAACCATGTGCCCCTACGCCAAGGAGCAAGCCTTTGGATATACCGCTGCGAATGGGCAGGTATCGTATGACGAGCGGGCCGATGATCATCCCGGCAATTCCGGTCAGGATGACAAATACGGCAGTGATCGGAGGGATTCCTCCAAGCCTCTGCGAGATGGTCATCGCAATCGGGGTCGTGACAGAGCGGGGCAGCAAGCTGTTCACCCATTTCGGCTCGAGATGCATCCATCCGGCCAGCAGAGCCGAGGTGAATATGGCGACCAAGGAACCGAATAGTACGCTGCCGATTATTTCTGCAGCGTACTTTTTTAATAACGATGAATATTTATACAAGGGGATGGCCAGGGCAACGGTAGCCGGCTCGAGCATCCTTGACAGCCATTTTCCTCCGGATTCGAATTGATCGTAACCGACGGGAGTGAGTGCAAGAAAAGCAATGATCACAACGGGCACAATGATGATTGGCGCGAGCCAAATTTTATTGTGGCGGGCGTAGAGACGGACGGCGCCTTGGTAGATTAGAAGGGTTAGCAGCAGCATGGCCGCTGATGTCACTATCATGTTGATGTCTCCTTTTCCGATAAATGTAATCCGCCATCAAGCCGGTACAAGTCATTACGGCGGCCGTGCCGAACAGAATGACAAGCAGGAAGCGGGATCCGTCGCGGGCCATAACATCCGTATATTGAACAATTCCTACCGCAGCCGGAATAAAAAACAGCAGCAGATGACGGATGAGCCAGTTAGCGCCCGACTCCACCCAATCGAGTCGAATCACCTTGATGCGCAGGAGGATAAAAACAAGGGCGATACCGATGATACTCCCCGAAACCGGCAGGTGAAGAAAGGCCGCAATCCAGTTTCCCGCCGAAGCAAACAGCAGCAGAAGCCCAATTTGAGCAATAGTCTTAAATAATATCTTCATCCCGTTCTCTCCTTTAATTTCAGTGTACATGGGGAAAATGTATAGGTAAAATACATATATGGAATGTTATTTATTCATAATATCTATATATAGAAAGGAAGCCTGGCCAATGGATATTCGACAGCTTGGTTATTTTGTCGAAGTCGCGGAGCAATTAAGCTTCACCAAAGCATCGGAGACATTGCATATTACACAGCCAACGCTGAGCAAGATGGTGAAGCTGATGGAAGAGGAGCTGGGGGTTACGCTGCTCGACCGCTCCACCAAGCAGATGGAGCTGACGGATGCGGGACAGGTCGTGCTATCACAGGCCAAACGGGTGCTGGAGGCCTTCCATAACCTCTCCACTGAATTGAATGATGTTATGGAAATTCGTAAGGGACTGCTTCGAATCGGTTTGCCGCCGATGATCGGCTCGCATTTCTTCCCCGAGGTCATGGGTCAATTTCGCGTAACCTACCCGGGGATAGCGATCAAGATTATCGAAGTGGGGGCCAAGAAAGTGGAAAATGCCGTAGAAAACGGGGAGCTGGATATCGGAGTCATTTTGCTTCCCGCGAGAGAGGAGGAGTTCGAGTATTTCGAAATTGTTCGGGAGGAGTTAATGGTCCTTCTGCCGGCAGATCATCCTTTAGCGACAAAGCCCTTCATCCGGTTAGCGGAGTTGAAGGAGGAGTCGTTCATCCTGCTAAGCGAAGATTTCGCCCTGCACTATAGAATCCCAGATGAATGTATCCGTGCGGGCTATCGGCCTAATGTTCTTTATGAAAGCTCACAATGGGATTTCATTAGCGAGATGGTTGCGGCGAAACTGGGTATTTCGCTGCTTCCGCGAACGATCTGCCAAGGTCTGGATCCGAAGCGGATAGCGGTCGTCCCGCTGGTTGAGCCTGCGATTCCATGGAATTTGGGATTGATTTGGAGGAAAAACAAATATTTATCTTTTGCGGCGAGAGAATGGATCCGGTTCACCCGGGAATTGCTGCCTAAACGAGGATGATTGACCGAAATGATTTATTGAAACAATGATGGGCAGCTTGCGGACGTCAGAGGAAGTGCGGCATTTCGGATAGCCATGTAATCGCGGACATGTTAGACTATAGAAAATGAAATTGGAAAATGAAATCGCTGCGGACGGGGTGGATCCATTGCTGCTCAAATATACTATTTGTTATATACGTCATAACGACAGTCTGCTGCTGTTGAACCGTAAATCCCCTCCGGTCATGGGACTGTGGCATGGAGTGGGCGGCAAGATCGAGGCCGGGGAAAGTCCTGCGGATAGTGTGCTTAGGGAAGTGTTGGAGGAAACGGGAATTCATCTGGACCACGTCAGGGACAGGGGCAAGGTCACTTGGACGACACTGGGAGGGACCAGCGGAGGAATGTATGCTTTCCTGGCGGACTTTCCCGGACATTTGGATCCCCAAGCATACATAACTCCCCGCGAGACGGACGAAGGCATCCTGGATTGGAAGCCGATCGGGTGGGTGCTGGATCCGCAAAATAACGGCATTCCGCAGCATGCGCGGTATTATTTGCCCCAACTGTTAGAGGATGGCCCTTCTGCTTATGAGTATTGCTGTACCTTCAAGGACGGAAATTTAATTGATTATTCCGCAGTGCCGTTAATTGCTCAATGGACTGCCTCATCAAGAGAGTAGCCCAAATACTTGACCGAAGGAATGCCCAGTTCTTAGAGCAGTATCTTCATGAGCGGATCAATGATTAGGCGGTGCTTCCGCTGAAGAGCTATCGTTTAGGAGAGAATACAGGATGAGAAGAACAATAGATAAAGTCAATATTATGGGTGTTCCCTTTGCTAAAATTACAATGGAGCAAACCGTACAATTGCTGTCGGAACGGTTGGAAGCCGACGGGGGAGATTTGTTCCAGGTCATAACAGCCAATCCGGAGATGGTGATGCAGCAGCAGCAGGATCATGAGCTGCAGACGATTATTCACGAGGCCGGACTGGTTACCCCCGATGGCATCGGGATTGTTATGGCGGCCAAGTGGAGGGGAAATCCCGTCCCGGAGAGAGTGACGGGTTACGACTTGCTGCTGCGGCTTTTGGAGGCCGGTGACCGGAAGGGTTGGTCCTTCTATTTTCTGGGGACGGATGAGGACACTAACCGGACGGCTGTGGAGACGATCCGGCAGCGGTATCCGGGTGTCAGAATCGCCGGGCGCCATAACGGATTTTTTTCCGAAGAGGAGGAAGGGCAGCTTGTCTCCGAAATTAAGGAGCGGAAGCCGGATCTTCTTATAGTCGCTCTAGGGGTGCCGCGTGCGGAGAAATGGATTTACCGCTACAAGGACCGGCTGGGGGCCAAGCTGGCCATCGGAGTAGGCGGGAGCCTGGATGTCATTGCCGGCAAAGTGAAGGGCGCGCCGGAAATTTGGAAACGTCTCAATCTGGAATGGCTGTATCGGTTAATACGCCAGCCCTCCCGTTGGAGAAGACAGCTTGTGCTGCCGAAATTTGCGATCAAGGCCTATCTTACCCGGAATCGATAAACAAAATTAAAGAATAAAGCCCAGTGCTCCGGAGCTTGTCCGGCCGCGCTGGGCTTTATATTGCTGCTCTCCCCTTCGGAGGGGATGATCCATTGTAATGGACCGTTATTGCTCGGCAGTCAATTTCTTATAATCGTCATCCCCGAGAATTCTGCGGGCAGTGACGTACCGTTTGGCATAATACTTCTCATCCATACGGCTGATCATCACTCCGTCATCGGTCGCGGAATGAGCAAATTCTCCATCTCCCATATAAACGCCGACATGGGAGATTCCTTTGCCGTCGGTGTTGAAGAATACTAAATCACCAACTTTTAGGTCCGCCTTGTCTACCTCGGTACCCTCTTTAGCCTGACTCTTAGAGCTGCGGGACAGCTTGATGTCGAATTTGGCGAACAGATACTGGGTAAACCCGGAGCAATCGAAGCCTTCTTCCGTGGTACCGGCCCATTTGTAAGGGGTTCCGATAAGGGCGTCAACCTCTGCGCTTAGCGGAGTCTCGGCGGAAGCGCTTCCCAACATGAAGCTGAACAATAGTACGAAGCTGAATAAACCGACGACAACTTTCCTCAAAACCTGATGTCTCCTTCCACTTATGCCCGATTTCCGACCGGCTTCCGCTCGGGAAGCCGACTGGCCTGGAAGAAAGTCGGACATTTTGTAGCATTTGTTACAATTTTGCAATAGTAATACACATTCTCCATCGATATAGAAAATCCTTCTGCAAAAAATGAGAAAAAATGTGCCTTCCTCCGGAACTCAGACAATGAACCGTTTTATTCAACAAAAAAAGCAGGCCGGAAGCGAACGGCCTGATCGTATTCAGCCTGCCTTTCCACGATGTTCTCGGTGCAGTACATTGCCAATGAAATTTCGTTTTGACGGGGTAGGGCGTTTATTTAACAAGATGCCAAAAGAGCCCTGCCGCAACAACCTGCGGAAAGGCTCTAATAGATGGTCGGCATAAACGCTGAGGAATGACGCTTCTGTTCAGCGCGCCCTCAGCGTTTTTCTTCAAATATAAGAAAGTATATTTCATCGGTAAACGCGCCATCCCAAGGACGGCGATAGCCGTTTATCCTTGGCTGTATGCCTACGGATCGTTACGGTGCCGCCAAGCAGCTATAGACGAATCCGGGAAATAGCCGTCAAGCGCTTTGGCTTGTATACCATTGATGCTGGCTCGTAATCCCCCATACCGAAATGAAAGTCTCCGCGAAACGGTAGAGCTGATAAAGAAGCACGGCCCAGAAGCCGGCCCAGACGAAGACAACGGTAAGAACCGTCAGCGAGAGCAGGAAGGAGAGCAGCAGCAGGATCACGGCCATTCCGATAACAGGAAGCAGACCCTTGATCAGACAGGTCATGGACTGAAGCAGCGGGCGGTTGGCCGTTCTTCCGAACTGCAGGTACATAACGGCGAGCCGGACAAGAAATCCGTAGACGAGACAACCGGCGATCCAAGGGAGCAGATTCATCAGAAGGCTTTCGTACGATACGGCTTGTAGAAAGATGCTCTTGACCTTCGGGATAAGAAAATACAGCGGTCCCAGAGTGACGACGGTTTGCAGCAGGTAGTACAGCAAGAAGGACTTGTACAGTTCTTTGATTCCTTTAAAAAATCGATAGCCGTTATTCAAGCGGGTATACTCCACGGAGTAATATAACGCCGCATTGATAAAGGGGGTGAGCAGCATTCTCGCGCCGAGAAGACCGACGAGCAGCCACAGGTAGGGGGAAATCAGGTCCGTCTTCGTCAGTTGGAACTGAATTTCGGCCAGGAAGAGATGGACCCGGTCCGGAGAGACATTCCCCGGATAACGATGCAATAACGGAATGATGACGGATTTCACCAGCTCATACAGAGCGAACCCCCAGGCAAAGCGGTACAGGAACAGAACCAGAACGGCGAATGGCTGTCTTAGGGCTGCCCTCCAGCCCAACTTAATATGCTGCAGCATTACGGGACACCTCACCAGGAGACCCAGCCGAAGACGGTCTCGACAATTTTAACGATACCTGTATTCCAACGAACCTTCAATTTGTCATCAACGCTCGCATTCATGAAATTGTTCATCTTCCGGTTCTCCAGGATCAGGGTATATTCCGGATCAATGACGACCCAGGAGAGCGGGGATGAGTGACTGAGATTATACAAGATCTGGCTTCCCTGGCTGTCCCACAGCTTATCGACTTTGGTGCCGTCCGTGAAATGAAATTGAATGGGCACAGTGTGATGCTGGGCGCCTTTACGCGTAATCAGAACCTCATTATCATACAGATCCGGGCCTGCCGGACGAATGCGGATTTTGTCCACGGAATAATCGATCATTTGGCTGCCGTAGACAAATTGCTGGAAGAAATCTTCCCAGCTCCTTTTGGTAACATCCTCCACCACGCTTTGAAAATCCTTCGTTGTCGGATGACGGAACTTCCAGCGTTGAAAATACGTTTTCATGATTTTCTTCATCGTATCGGAACCGACTTCCTGCTCGATGGCCATCAGAATCAATTTGCCGCGAATGTAGACATTATCCGCATAATGACTGTGATCATCGTAATCCCAAGCGTTAATGGTCAACGAGGCGGGAGCGGTAATATAGGTGGCTTCCAGGGCCTGTCTCGGTTTAATGCCATATTCCTGTTCCATGACCAGATCTTCCGCATAGGAGGTGAAGCCTTCGTCCAGCCAAGCTTCTTCAAATTCGTTCGAGGCGACCATTCCGTAGAAAAATTGATGCCCGATTTCATGGACGACCACCCTTTCCAGGTTGAGGTCGGCATTATCCTCGGCCGCTCCCCAGGCGGTGATAAGCGTCGGGTATTCCATCCCGCCGGCTCCGTTGGCATTGCCCGGAGGAACTACGATGGATAAGGTCGAGTAAGGGTAAGCTCCGTACCATTCGCTGAAGCGGGCCAGAGATTTCTTGGCCGCCTGCAAATAGCGTCCCTTTAATGCTTCATGCTTAGGGTCTAGATACAGCTTGATCTTGACGCCGGGGACGTTCGAGGTGGAGAACGGTTCCTCATAATACTGAAAATTCGGGGAAGCGGCCCAAGCGAAATCATGCACGTCATCTGCGTAGAAGTGATAGGTTTTGATATCGTTCTGAATGACGGGAGCCTGGGTTGGAAAACCGGTCGCTGCTACGGTAAACGTCGAAGGCACCTTAATGATGACATCATAAATTCCGAAATCCGCATAGAACTCGGAATTTCCATGATACTGATGCAGATTCCAGCCTTCGGCCGTTCTCCCGCGCATTCCCTCCGGCTCATAGACGGCGATTTTGGGAAACCACTGCCCGGCCATATAGAAATCGTCCGCATATCCCATTCGTGCGAATACTTCCGGCAGCTGCACCTCAAAATCCATGCTCAGAGTTACCTTCTGTCCGGGAAGTACAGGTGCGGGCAGGGACAGCTTGACCAAAGTCCGGTCATTCTTGTTCCCGTCATCCGGCTGAACATACTCCATCCGGTCGAGCAGATTGGTGCCTTCGGCCGTGGTCACCTTATGCAGAGTCATGCTGCCGTAGCTTCCGGGCTTCTGTTCGTCTTGTCTGAGCTTTCCCGCCGACTCCTGCAAGAAGGTAGTTTTCTTCGACTCGAAGGCATTGGGATACATGTGAAAATAAAGCTCTTCAACCGGAAGCTTCCCCGGGTTCTCCCATGTTAATGATTGGCTCCCCGACAGAGACTTGCTGTCCGGCTGGAGAGCAGCGGAAATATGGTATTCCACAATCCGTCTGCTCATGGGTGGAGGAGCCGAAGGGTCCGGAGCTTTGAGCTGTTGGGGAACCGCATCGTTAAGGATGGGGCCGTGGTTCAGGGTAGTGGTCATGGTATCCCTGTTCCATGTCAGGAGGCGCAGGCCGGCCGTTACCGCGCAGCTTGCAACGACTACAAGCAACCAAATCATAAATGGTTTAGTTAATCTTAGTTTCATTGTTCTCCCCCCGTTGACAAGCATCTACAGCATGTATATGTTTGCAAATGCGGGAATATTAGCTAAAATAAAGAAAGGTATTTCGATTTATAGGAAAAGCGAGTGATGACAATGGAAGAGCAACAGAAGGGCAAGAAGCTTAATGCTTTGAATATAGTCAGCACCAAATATAATCACAGGGGATTCGGAGCCGGCTCCATCGATCTTAGCAACGTGTCCGGCATCATTATTGATGGCGATGAGGCTTACGTGGATGAAGGCACCTTGCATGCGAAGAGTAAAGTGGAGCGCCGCATCCGCTTCTCGGCCAATAAGGAAGATGTGCCTAACGGCCGCAAATGCTGGATCGTATGGGTGGCGGTAGACCGTACGGAAGAAGGCCCGTTTTATGGTGGGCTGGCCGCTTGTGAAATGCTGATTGATTCGGAGGCGAGAAGAGGCTGGAAGATTCTTGCCGATCATGTCAACCGGATGGATAAGGCGATGAAACGGCATGTGCTGGTGGAGAATCTGAATGAGGCGGAGAAGAAGCTGTTGAGGGACTGCCTGATCAACCACAATCCGGAGTGGTGGGAGCGCACGGGCAGCGAAATCAAGGATGCATTGGCCATCTAATAAGGTATAGACTTCCTCCAACTTTTATTTCGAAATTATGGCGATTGTGTGTCATCCGTTGAGAAGGTTCCACAATCGGGGTATACTATGGAAAGTATATTTGCATCAATATACTAGGACAGCAAAAAAGCAGACGCTTTCGTCTGCTTTTTTGCGTTTATTCATTCCACCATCGCTTCAAATAATCCCACCAGGAATTGTTGCCTTCCGGCTTCTCCGGCTGGGCCGGGGACTTGGATTCTGCGCAGTATTCCTTCGGCTCCGTTCCCTGGACGAATACTTCCAGCCGCGAAGGGGAGCAGGCCTCATTCGCCAACTTCCCGGTAACGGGATCAATATATACGCTGGCCACTCCGTCCGGGATCGGAAACAGCTTCGGCGGCACCGGATCCAGCGTCTTCTCCATGAAATCGGCGAAGATGGGGGCGGCCTTATAGGAGTCGGTGGTTGTTATCGCCTTATTGCGGTCATATCCGACCCAGACGGCCGTGGACAGCTCCGGCGTATATCCGACCATCCATGCATCGTTGTTCGTCGTTCCGGTTTTTCCCGCTACCGGGCGTTTAAGCACGCTGGATACCCGATTGGCGGTTCCTCCCTGCTCGAATACGCTTTGCATCAGATTGGTCATGACATAAGCATAAGGGGCATCGATAATCCGTTCTTTCTTCGGCTTCGCTTCATACAGAATCCTGCCCCTTGAATTAACGACCTTGAGAACGGCAACCGGCTCCACCCGTATCCCATCATTGGCCATAATACCGAAGGCGGACGCCATCTCGAACGGGCTGACCGGGAAGGTGCCTAGGGCCAAGGAAGGCAGCGGCTCCAAGGGGCTCGTAATCCCCATTCTGCGGGCCAGATCTATGACCTGCTCAGCTCCAACATCCATAATGGTGTGAACCGCGTAGATATTGTCCGATTTGGCAATGGCTTTACGCATGTCTATATATTCGTTCTCGTAATGATTGTTGAAGTTGTTGGGGCGGTAGGTTTTCTTGCCGTCATCGTACACAAATTCCGTCGGCTCGCTTTTATATTGGCTGACAGGGGTGAATCCGTTCATTAAAGCAGCCAGGTAGACAAAAGGCTTGAAGGAGGAACCTGGCTGCCGAGTCGTCGTGAACACACGGTTGTATTGGTTCGCATTATAATCCTTGCCTCCGACCATCGCCTTGATATAGCCGTTCCGAGGGTCAATAGAGATAAGCGCCCCCTGCAGCTCCTCATTCGACTTTAGGTGCTTGTTAACGGCTTCCTCGGCGATTTTCTGCGCTCTCAAATCCAAGGTCGTATAGATCCGGATGCCGCCTGTCTCGAATAGAGACTCCTCCAGGTTCAGCTTCTCGCTGACTATCTGTCTGACGTAGTCCTGGAAATAAGGAGCTTCGGATTCCCGGCTCTTGTTGTTCTCCGCGAAAATCAGCTTTTCGGCGGCAGCTTGATCCGCTTCCTGCTGTGTAATGAGATTCTGGGCCACCATCGTATTCAGGATGATTTTCTGCCTCTTAAGAGCATTCTCCATGTTATAGAACGGGGAGAAATATCTGGGTCCTTTAGGCACGCCTGCAAGCAGCGCGCTCTCGGCCAAGGTGAGATCGCTGGCATCCTTGTCGAAGAACAGCCGCGAAGCTGCCTGGACTCCATACGTAGAGTGCCCGTAATAAATTTGGTTCAAATATTGCTCGAGGATCTGATCCTTGCTTAACTGCATTTCCAATTGGAGAGCATAGACGGCTTCCTTAATTTTCCGCGACCAGGTCCGGTCATGGTTCAGGTACAGGTTTCTGGCCAGCTGCTGGGTGATCGTGCTCGCCCCCTGCTGCATGGACATCGTTTTAACATTGGTGACGACGGCGCGGGCGACTCCCCTCGGGTCCACCCCGAAATGTTCGTAGAAGCGCTGATCTTCAATGGCCAGAACCGCTTGGACAAGGTATGGGGAGATATCGTTTAAAGAAACGGCTTGCCGGTTCTGCCCGGCGTGGTAAGAATCGATAAGCTCTCCGTTAATATCATAGATTTCGGATGATTGCAGTACATGAGTGACGGGCAGGGCCTGGGAACGTAAATAAAGCAGCAGCAGAACGGTTCCGGCCGCAAACAGAATCAGGAAGGAAAACAGCAAAGAAAACCATTTGCGGATTCTCCTTATCCAGCGCAAATGGGGCTCCGCTTCTTTGTCCTGCATCGCCATTACCTCCTCTTCTGCCGTAGCATCTATACTTCTAGTATGGAAAAGGTTGGGACTTGATATTCAATCTCATCCGGATTTTCTGCAGGACATACTATTTGGCTGAAAATAACATTTTGTAAACACGGCCGTTTATCCTTAAAATGGAGTTTTTCTCATTGCAATTTCAGCGCGATTTACTATAATACAATTGTTGCTTTGTTCGTCTGACGTTAAAATTTCGCTGAAGAGGAAAAGTAATAGAAGGTTATGCGGACATGAGTCTGTTCAATACAGGAAAAGAGGGATAGGACAATGGAGCTGTGGTATACCGAGAAGCAAACGGAATATTTCGGCATTACGGCAAAAATTAAAGAAACGCTGGTTGCGGAGAAGACGGAATTTCAGGATCTGGCCATTATCGATACGGTCGAATTTGGACGGATGCTTGTTCTGGATGGAATGGTGATGACTACCGTTAAGGATGAATTTGTTTATCATGAAATGGTAGCCCATCCCGCGCTTTACACACACCCGAATCCCAAGAAGGTGCTTGTGGTTGGCGGTGGTGACGGGGGGGTTATTAGGGAGATAATGAAGCATCCCGAAGTGGAGAAGGCTGTGCTGGTCGATATCGACGGCAAGGTCATCGAATATTCCAAGAAGTTCCTCCCGGAAATTGCCTGCGAATTGGATAACCCCCGGGTCGAAGTGATAGTCAATGACGGGTACATGCACATTCATGACCACAAGAACGAGTATGATGTCATTATGGTTGATTCCACGGAGCCGGTTGGCCCGGCCGTAGAGCTGTTCACCAAAGGCTTCTATCAAGGGATTTATGACGCGCTTAAGGACGACGGAATTTTCGTGGCGCAAACCGACAATCCGTGGTTCAAGGCGGACCTTATCCGCAACGTTAACCGCGATGTGCGTGAAATTTTCCCGGTGGTGCGCGTTTATTGGGCGAACATTCCTACTTATCCGAGCGGTCTGTGGACCTTTACCATTGGCAGCAAAAAGTATGATCCGCTTGCTGTTGACGAAAGCACCATTCCTGAAATCAATACGAAATACTACTCCCCGCGAATCCATAAAGCGGCCTTCGCGCTGCCTAAATTCGTGGAAGAGCTTTGTAAATAACGACAGGGGGACGTGGCCAAATGCGCTTTAACGACGCTTACTCAGGGAATGTCTTTATTGCCAGCTCCCCGGATTACGAAAACTCCAAAGCAGTGATCTACGGCATGCCGATGGATTTCACGGTCAGCTTCCGCCCGGGATCGCGATTCGGCCCGGCCCGGATCCGGGAAGTGTCTATCGGCTTGGAGGAATACAGCCCTTATCTGGATGCCGATCTGGCGGATGCCTCCTATTTCGATGCGGGAGACCTCCCGCTGCCCTTCGGCAATCCGGCCCGCAGTCTGGATATGATCGGCGATTATATTAGAGGATTGCTGAACGACGGCAAATTTCCGCTCGGCTTGGGCGGGGAGCATCTTGTCTCCTGGCCCATTATCCGCGAAATGTATGCCAAATACCCGGATCTTGCGCTGATCCATATCGATGCACATGCCGATTTGCGGGAGCAGTATGAAGGCGAGCCGCTTTCCCATTCGACGCCGATCCGCAAGGCCGCGGAATTGATCGGCGGCGGCAATGTCTATCAATTCGGCATCCGCTCCGGGACGCGCGAGGAGTTCGAGTATGCCCGCCGGAATCTCCATATGTATCCGTTCGACGTTCTGGAGCCGCTTCGTCAAGTGCTTCCCGAGCTCGCCGGCCGGCCTGTTTATGTAACGATCGATATTGACGTTCTGGACCCGTCCGCGGCCCCGGGAACGGGTACAGCGGAAGCCGGCGGCATTACTTCCAAGGAGCTGCTGGCGGCCATTCATGCCATTGCCCGCTCCGATCTGAGAGTAGTGGGTGCCGACCTGGTAGAGGTGGCCCCGGTCTACGATCCCAGTGAGCAGACACAGATTGTCGCGGCCAAGCTGGTTCGTGAGATGCTTCTCGGGTTTGTTAAATAACCAATGTAAGCTCATAAAGATGGACAAAGGATTAAGGCTGCGCCTTAATCCTTTGTTCATCCGTACCTATTAATCGGTTCAGTCAAGGGCCGAATAGCCCGGTGTTTGTAATATAAGCTGAGGTGTTGACAGAAACTTGACAAGGGGACAGCGATCCATCGCAGAAGCCCCCTTGGAAGGAGTGAACAGACATGGCTGCACATAAAGAAATCCGGCTTACCGTCAGAAGCTTGCAAGAAGATGAGGAGACCAGCAGGTCGTTTACAGCCGCATGGTACCCCAAAGAGAAGAACGGCTACATCCGGTATCAGGAAGAGGAGTCGGATATGGGCAATACAACGACGACAGTCAAGGTCGGACGAGAGGAAATTAAAGTGATCCGGCATGGCGATTTGCAATCCGAACAAACCTTCATTCTCCATCGATGGATTCCGGGGTTCTATCGCACCCAACAGGGAATTATTCATCTGGAGACTTACACTCACCGTCTGGCTGTCCATCTCGTCGACGGCATAGGCAAGATATGCTGGGATTATGAGCTGCGTGTTCAAGGCAGCAGTGCCGGGCGCTTCAGCTTGACGCTCGACACGGAGCCCGCTTTGCTTCATTAGGACATGACGGTTCGGACCGCTTGCAGAGCATTGATCTCCCCGGTATCCAAGGAGGTGGATCTTTTGCTCTGAATGGCGGAAGAGCTTTTCTTCAACAGGTCCTTCACCGTCCTGGTGGACATTTTCCCGCGAACCGCCATCATCATGGCGATCACTCCCGAAACATGGGAAGTAGCCATTGAGGTGCCGCTTAACTCATGGTATTTACCATTTAACCAACATGAATAAATCTTATCTCCCGGAGCATAGATATCGATCGTTTTGCCCCGATTGCTGAATCGGGCTACTTTCCGGTTTTTCGTAGTCGCTCCGACCGCTATCGTATACGGGAATTTGGCCGGATAATCAATCCGTCCGCTACGTCCGTCATTGCCGGAGGAAGCGACAATGATAACCCCTGCCTCATAAGCTTTGCGAATCGTATCCTCCAATGCCTTGCTGCTGTTCTTCATCCCGAAGCTCATGTTGATAATATCGATGCGGTTGCGGATGCACCATTCGATACCGAAGATGATATCGGAGATGAAGGCTGTGCCGTTATGATCGAAGGCCTTGACAGCATATAAGGACGCATTGGGAGCGACGCCGACAATGCCCTTTCTCTGGGAGGAGGCTGCTATGGTCCCCGAGATATGGGTTCCATGTCCATTATCGTCTCTCGGCAGAAGATGGCGGTAGATGACGTTGACGCCGCCGGCCACATTTCGTTGAAGGTCGGGATGCATGTAATCGACTCCGGTGTCTATTACCGCAATTTTAATCTTATGTCCGGTAGAACGTGCCCAGGCGGTAGGGGCTTTAATTTGCCGAACCCCCCATGGAATGAATTGCTCGTCGACACGAAATTTCGCTTGAGAGCGCGAACGCGTCGATGAAGAAGAGGCGGCATGGATAACAGCCTGCTTGCGGTCTTCCTCGATCGACACCGTATCCGAATAAGAGCTCAGTTCGCTGGCGGAACGAAGAAAGCAGGAAAAGCCTTGAATGGAAGGTAACGGTTGAAGGAAAGGAAGTGCATCCAGGGACGGTTTCAGCTGGCTGATCAGATTAAGACAATTCAAGTATTCCCTCTTGGACTTGAATCGGATGATATGCCTCGAGGAATCCGCTCCTCTGTATTGCAGCTCATCATGTATCCAATAGATAAGATCCCTTTCCATCTGTGAATTTCCCCTTTGCCGCATGAGATCCATATGCTGCTGTTTGGAAGAGATTCTTCCTGTGCTGCTGGAATATGAATTGGAGTCATGACGCGATATTCGTTTTTCATATCCTATGTAAGGGGTCTTCCCCCCGCATCGGATGGTCGCCCGCTTTTGGATAATTCAGCGCTAAACCGTGTCATTCGTTCCCGTTTCACATAGGATGAAGAGAGGGATCATTTGCTGGCCCTTGATATAAGTACAAGGCGGTGACGGGTAGGTCATCGTTCGGGATTTACAGTCGTAAGCGGAGGTGCAGTTTGGCCTCCGCTTAAATTATTTTTTTTGAGGGTGTATAGAGTTGCATTTTTGAATAAAATAGGTTTTACTTAAGGATGATAATTGGGGAAAATTAGATCGTTTGCAGTGAATATGTACGGAAGGAAGTGTTCGAATGAGCAGCCAATTTACGCTCCAGATTGCGCCAGAGCAAGCCAAGGAAATGCCGATGGTAGATTTGGCCTTTATGGTATTGAAGGCGGCTAATACGCCGTTCTATTATCGTGATTTGATGCAGGAGATCGCGAAGATAAAGGGATTTTCCGAAGAGGAGGTCATGCAGGTCATCGCGCAGCTGTATACCGAAATCAACGTCGATGGCCGTTTTGCATGCGTAGGCAACAATCTGTGGGGACTCAAAAGATGGTACCCTGTCGATACCAAATCGGATGATGGCGTGGGCAGCGCCAAGCGTCCAAGAATTATTAACGATGACGACGATCTGGATGAAGAGGATGAATTCCCTGAGGAGGAAGAAGAAGTCTACAGTGAAGAAGACTTCGATACCTACGATGAGGATCGTGAAGATATAGACGCTGAAGAAGAGGAAGAAGAATTCTACGAAGATGATGAAGAAGAGGATGCCGAACTGGATGAAGAAGAAGACGAGGACTTTGGGGATTCCGAAGAGGAAGAAGACGACCAGTAAGCTCGTCTAATGGGAATTTTCCCCACGGCACGGCTCCGTGCTCGCGTTACTTGACAAGCCGTAACGTGACAGAGTAAACTATAGCATGGGCTAGAAAATTAGCGTGATTTTTATACACAATTCTAACTAAAGTGCCCCGTGTCAACGGGTGTCACTTTTTATTTTTTTAGCCGGATAATAAGGGGTGCGGTGAGGCTTTGCCGCGGAGGAGAGGATCAACTTTCGCTTGGGTGGCGAAGCTTGATTTTTTTCTATGGAGTGAATATGGGAATAACAATCTTAAACGTTGGCAGACGTCCAATTCAATTACATCATGTCAGTGTCAGGAGATCACGCAGGAGGTAAAACATTGTGACCAAATACATTTTTGTAACAGGCGGCGTCGTTTCATCCCTTGGCAAAGGGATTACTGCTGCTTCTCTGGGAAGATTGCTTAAAAACCGGGGGTTAAAGGTGACGATTCAGAAATTCGATCCTTATATTAATGTCGACCCGGGAACGATGAGTCCATACCAGCACGGAGAAGTATACGTGACGGATGACGGCGCGGAGACCGATTTGGACCTCGGCCATTACGAGCGCTTTATCGACATCAATTTAACCAAGAACAGCAATGTGACGACAGGCAAAATCTATTCCTCTGTCATTTCCAAGGAACGGAGAGGGGAGTATCTGGGCGGGACCGTACAGGTCATCCCCCATATTACCAACGAGATTAAAGAACGGGTATTCCGGGCGGGCAAGGAAGCCAAATCCGACGTAGTCATAACCGAAATCGGGGGAACGGTCGGAGATATTGAGAGCCTGCCTTTCCTCGAAGCGATCCGCCAGATCAAAAGTGACATCGGAAGGGAAAATGTAATGTACATCCATGTTACATTAATCCCTTACATCAAAGCGGCCGGCGAGGTCAAGACGAAGCCGACACAGCACAGTGTCAAGGAGCTGAGAAGCATCGGCATCCAGCCCCATATCATCGTCTGCCGTACGGAACATCCTCTTGCGGAAGATTTGAAAAGAAAGATCGCATTGTTCTGCGATATTGACGCCAATGCAGTAGTGGAATGCCTGGATGCTGACACGCTTTATGAGATCCCGTTAATGATGAGGGATCAAGGACTGGATGAGATCGTCGTCAACCACTTGAAGCTGAATTGCGGTAAGCCGGATATGACGGAATGGGAACAGATGGTGGAGAAGGTTAAGGGGCTTAAGCACCAGACTGAAATCGCCATTGTCGGTAAATACGTAGCCCTTCATGATGCTTATTTGAGCATCGTCGAGGCGTTGTCCCATGCCGGATTTGACAGCGAGACGGAAGTGAAGATCCGTTGGGTTGATGCGGAGGAAGTCCAGGAAAGCAACGTGGATGAGGTTCTGCGAGGAGTGCATGGCATTCTCGTGCCCGGCGGATTCGGGGATAGAGGCATCGAAGGGAAGGTAGCGGCGATTAAGTATGCGCGGGAGAAGCAGATTCCGTTCTTCGGCATTTGTCTCGGCATGCAGGTCGCTGTGGTGGAATTTGCCCGTTCCATTGCCAAGCTGGAAGGAGCCAACAGCTCGGAGATTAATCCGACCACTCCTTACCCGGTTATCGACCTGCTTCCGGAGCAGAAGGATATCGAGGATCTTGGGGGAACCATGCGGCTCGGATTGTATCCTTGCAAGCTGGCAGCCGGATCGCTGGCCTTGCGCTGCTATCAGAAAGAGCTGGTTTACGAAAGACACCGCCATCGTTATGAATTCAATAACGAATATCGCGAACTGATTGAAAAGGCGGGCCTTAAAATATCGGGCACCTCTCCGGACGGACGATTGGTAGAAATTATTGAACTGCCGGATCATCCTTGGTTCCTGGCTGTTCAGTTCCATCCGGAATTCACATCCCGGCCGAACCGGTCCCAGCCGCTGTTCCGGGAATTTGTGAAGGCTGCATTTAACTATTCCGGGATGTAAATATCGGGGCAGCCAGGCTGCCCTTCAGGCAAGGAATGTAAAAAATAATCTGGCTGGCAGAAGGAAATGCTCCTTCGGTTGTCGAATGTAAATCATTAACATGATCATCGGTTTCCGGAGGAGGTTATTTTGTTGGACAAGAAGAAGTTGCTGATTGTTGATGACCAGAATGGCATACGTGTATTGCTAGTAGAAGTATTCAACAGTGAAGGCTACCAAACTTTCCAAGCTTCGAACGGTAAGCTGGCCCTGGATATTGTTAGGAAGGAACCTCCCGATCTGGTCCTTTTGGATATGAAGATTCCCGGAATGGACGGTTTGGACATTCTCAGACATATTAAACAAATCGATTCCTCGATAAAAGTCATTATGATGACGGCGTACGGTGAATTGGATATGATTAAAGAAGCGACAGACTTAGGGGCATTGATGCACTTTACCAAGCCTTTCGATATTGATGAGCTTCGGGTAGCGGTTAATTCCCAGATGGGTCTTTCGTCTTCTCACGATTATGCTGTCGGATCCTGAATAAGGATCTTTTTTTTCGCCTCTTTACAAACGGGGATTTGCTTCCGTCCAGACTCTAAGGCCGGTTTACGTCAGTCCCTGTCGGCGGTGCATAATCTTCAATTTACCATTCACCGTTTTAATGTGATATAATAGCTCAGTAATTGGTCGCGGACAATCCGGCCTTTCACTCTTTCACACTACAAGGGAGGACAAGACTATGCCTTTGGTTTCAATGAATGAATTTTTACCCAAAGCTAAAGCAAACCGCTTTGCTGTCGGTCAGTTCAATATGAACAACCTGGAGTTTGCCCAAGCCATTATGCAAGCTGCTATGGAGTTAAACTCTCCGTTTATCTACGGTGTCAGCGAAGGCGCTTTGAAATATATGGGGATGGAGTACACGGTAGCTATTGCGGAAGCGGCAGCCAAGAAATCGGGTCTTCCGATTGCTCTGCACCTGGACCACGGCAGCAGTTTCGAGGTGGCCATGGAGTGTATCCGCGCCGGATTCAGTTCGGTTATGTTCGACGGCTCCCACTATCCGTTTGAGGAAAATATTCGTCTGACGAAAGAGGTCGTGAAAGCGGCCCATGCAATGGGAGTTTCGGTAGAAGGAGAGCTCGGAACGATCGGCGGAGTGGAAGACGATATCAGCGTGGATGAAGCCGATGCAAGCCTGGCCAAGCCGGAGGAAGCGATTCGTTTCTACGAAGAGACCGGCGTGGATTGCCTGGCAATAGCGGTAGGAACGGCACACGGAATGTACGCCGGTGAGCCTAATATCCGCTTCGACATCATCCGGGAAGTGGCCGATGCCATTCCTGTTCCGATAGTTCTTCATGGCGGTTCCGGCGTACCGGATGAGGCCATTCGCAAAGCTATTGAAGCCGGTGTTGGCAAGATCAACGTCAATACGGAAAATCAGGTAGCTTGCACGAATGCCATTCGTGAAGTTTTGGCCAAGGATGCGAAGGTTTACGATCCCCGTAAATACTTGACTCCTGCCCGTGCAGCAATGGTAGAAGTCGTCAAATCGAAAATGGTGCTGTTCGGAAGCAATAATCAAGCCTAAGTTGTGACGGCTCATGTTCATTAAGGGAACTGCGTTCCAGTAACAGGCGCAATTCCCTTAATGTCTTTGCGTTGCCGTGCACAGAGGTAGGAGGAAAGCAATAGGAATGAATAAATTGATGATAGCAGGCGGGCGGCCCCTGCGCGGCACGGTTTCGATTAGCGGGGCCAAGAACAGCGCGGTTGCTCTCATTCCAGCTGCAATTCTTGCAGAGACCACGGTAACATTGGACAACCTGCCTGCGATAAGCGATGTCGCCATTTACATGGAGCTGTTAACGGAGCTGGGGGCTTCTATTGAATGGCAGGGTGATCAGATGATCATTCATCCTGAAGGTCTAAGATCTATTCCGCTTCCTAACGGGAACGTCAAAAAGCTGAGAGCTTCATATTATTTAATGGGAGCTCTGCTCGGCCGGTTCGGCGAGGCGGTAGTCGGCCTGCCCGGAGGCTGCAACTTCGAACCGCGGCCCATCGATCAGCATATTAAAGGATTTGAAGCGCTCGGAGCCGAAGTGACTAATGAAGGCGGTGCCATTCACCTGCGGGCGAAGCAGCTTCGCGGCGCCAGAATCTATCTGGATGTCGTCAGCGTGGGGGCTACCATCAATATTATGCTGGCAGCGGCGCGGGCCAAGGGTGTAACGATTATCGAGAATGCCGCCAAAGAACCGGAGATCATTGATGTAGCTACGTTATTGAGCTCGATGGGAGCACGCATTAAAGGTGTGGGCACCGAAACGATCCGCATCGAAGGCGTAGATTCTCTCCATGGCTGCCGACACTCTATTATTCCTGATCGGATCCAGGCCGGCACGTATATGATTGCAGCGGCTGCCACCCGCGGGGATGTTCTGGTGGACAACGTCATTCCGAAGCATATGGAGGCAGTAACAGCCAAGCTGCAGGAAATGGGCGTTATCATTGAAGAACTGGACGAGTCTATTCGGGTTATCGGTTCTCCGGAGTATGCTCAAGTGGACGTCAAAGCTTTGATTTATCCTGGCTTTGCCACCGATATTCAATCTCCCATGGCCAGCTTGCTGACTCAAGCCAAGGGGACGAGCATTCTGACCGATTACGTGTACAGCAACCGGTTTAAGTATGTTCCCGAGCTTGTGCGTATGGGGGCCAGAATCAAGCTTGAGGGCCGATCTGCCATTATTGAAGGCGGAGTTCCTCTGTCGGGAGCCAAAGTAACGGCGACCGATCTTCGTGCAGGAGCCGCGCTTGTCGTGGCGGGACTCACGGTCACTTCCGGCATTACGGAAGTAAGCGGGCTTGAATATATTGAGAGAGGCTACGATAATCTGGTAGAGAATCTGTCCATGCTGGGAGCAGAGGTCTGGAGGATGGAATAGACTGATTTTACTTAACCTGTCAGGGTAACAGGCACGGGGCAGGACTCAATCAGGGCATAATTGGGTATACTAATCTTGCTTTTAAAATTTCATAGTGTGGTGGTCAAATCAATGGATATGCAGCTGGCGCAGCTTGAAGCGCTCAAGTTAACTGATTTGTATAAACTGGCCAAGACGCATCAAATCCCTTACTACGGCCAGATGAAGAAGAAGGAACTGATTTTCTCCATACTTAGAGCACAGGCAGAAAAGGGCGGCCTTATGTTCATGGAAGGCGTCCTTGAAATATTGCAGGAAGGATTCGGTTTTCTCAGGCCGATCAACTATCTGCCCAGTTCCGAAGACATCTATATTTCCGCTTCTCAAATCCGCAAATTCGACTTACGATCGGGTGATTTGGTTTCCGGTAAATGTCGTCCTCCCAAAGAAAATGAAAGATATTTCGGTCTTCTGCAAGTCGAGGCGGTCAATGGGGAAAAGCCCGAGACGGCGGCCGAAAGGCTGCACTTCCCTGCCCTAACTCCTCTATATCCGCAGCAGAAAGTGGTTCTGGAAACATCTCCTTCCATTCTTTCAACCCGAATCATGGATTTATTGAGTCCCGTAGGCTTAGGACAACGGGGATTGATAGTAGCACCGCCTAAAGCGGGCAAAACCTTGCTGTTAAAAGAGATTGCCAATAGCATATCCACTAATTATCCGGATATCGAGCTGTTCGTCCTGCTCATCGATGAAAGACCGGAGGAAGTGACCGATATGCAGCGTTCGGTTAAAGGTGAGGTAGTGGCTTCCACATTCGATGAGCTGCCGGAGAACCATATTAAAGTCGCGGAGCTTGTTCTGGAGAGAGCTCAGAGATTGGTGGAGCATAAGAAGGATGTTGTCATTCTGCTGGACAGCATCACCCGTTTGGCCCGGGCATACAACCTGGTCATTCCCCCTTCGGGAAGAACCTTATCCGGGGGTATAGATCCGGGGGCATTCCACCGGCCTAAGCGCTTCTTTGGCGCGGCGCGGAATATCGAGGAGGGTGGAAGTCTGACGATTTTGGCTACCGCCTTGATTGAAACGGGCTCCCGTATGGACGATGTGATCTATGAAGAATTTAAGGGAACGGGAAATCTGGAGCTTCATCTGGACCGCAAGCTGGCCGAGCGCAGAGTGTTCCCTGCTATCGATATTCGCAGATCGGGAACCCGCCGCGAGGAAATGCTTATGAGCAAGGAAGAGCTGGAGAAAATCTGGGCACTTCGCAAAAATATGCAGGAATCGCATGAGTTTGTCGAGGCGTTCCTCAAGAAGCTCAAGGAAACCAAAACGAACAGCGAGTTTCTGGAAACTTTGGAAACCCAACCCAACGGGAAAAAGGTTAAAAACTCCGCTTCCTAAAAGTGAAGGACTCATCATTGGATGATACGTCCGGATTGCGGTTCGTGAATATACACTTCAATAAGTAACTTGCATCACCGATGGTGACGAGATAAAGGGGCACTACAATGAATTTGGTATATGCGGATTCAGACGGCAATGTATATGATCATCCCGATTTGCTGGCACTTGGCCGCAGCGGGGATATGGTTGTGGAAATTATGGAAGACGAGCTGATCCCGCTTCCGGAGGGAGCGACATTGGTCAGTTTGCCCTCCACCCGTCCGGTCTGTATGGATCCGAAGACCGGCGAAATGAAAGCGATGGACGGCTCATTCGCTGCGGTGGGGGCGCTGCTGCCGCAAGGGTTTACCCGTCTTCTGCTGCCGGGCTATGTGAAGAAGGATCGGTCTGCGGTGCTTCCTCTGTTCGGATATACGGCTGTGGTTTGGAAAGAGGATGGATTCTATGTGGCGGCCCGTCAGAGCGACGATCCGTATCGCTGGAATCCGGTCAACTGTGATCCGGATCTGTTGGAGCAGCAGGTATCGGACCGGCTGGATAAATATCCCGAGAACCGGCTGTATAAACATTTGTCCAAGTGTGCTTTGGAATATGAATGCTTGACGGCATCCAATACCTTCCTTAATCGTTGGGAGGGCGCTGTCCCTGTCTCCTATTCCTGTAATGCCGGTTGCTTCGGGTGTATTTCGGAACAGCCGGAGGACAGCGGATTCGTAGCGCCGCAGACCCGGATGAATTTCAAGCCGACGGTGGAAGAAATCGTGCAAGTGATGCTGGAGCAGCTGACTTCGCCAGACAGTATCATCAGCTTCGGGCAGGGCTGCGAGGGTGAACCCTCTACGCAAGCGGCCCTGATTATACCGGCCATTCGTGAAGTTCGCCGCATTACGGATATGGGCTATATTAACATTAATACGAATGCCGGGCTGACGGACTTCATCCGCGGAATAGTGGATGCAGGCCTGGATATGATGCGTGTCAGCACGATTAGCGCGCTTGACGAGCATTATAATGCTTACTATAAACCTCGCCGGTATACTTTGGCCAATGTGGAAAAGTCTTTGAAGTATGCATCGGATAAAGGAGTATTAACGTCTATCAATTATTTGATCTTCCCCGGGGTGACGGACCGGGAAGAGGAAATCGAAGCGATGATAGGCTTCGTACGCAGAACGGGCCTGAAATTGATTCAGCTTAGAAATTTGAACATCGATCCAGAGGCATATCTGAATATAATTCCCTCTCCGCAGGGAGAGATCCTGGGGATGAAGCAGATGATTGAAATCTTCCAGGAGGAACTGCCGGATGTGGCCATCGGCTCCTATTCCCATACTCCGGAAGGACTGCGGAAGAAGAGAGTGTTGGATCGCAGCGGAGGAACTCCATAAAAGTTTTCCGGATAAGCGGGTATCCTTCGAGTTTGCTCACTGTATAAAAGTCGAATCTGAACCGCAGACCGCTCGGAATTGTCAATGATAGACTCTTGCGCAACAAAAATGGTTTTGATATAATCCGTTTATGTGTCCATTTACTCTGGATCGACGTTTAAGATTCAGGGCGGAAAGAGGTGAAAGATTGTGAAAGAAGCTATTCATCCAAATTACCATGTAACTACGGTCACTTGTGCTTGCGGGAACACCTTTGAATCCGGGTCCGTAAAGCAGGAGCTCCGCGTGGAAATTTGCTCTAACTGCCATCCGTTCTTCACCGGCAAGCAGAAATTTGTCGATGCTGGCGGACGTGTAGATAAATTTAAGAAGAAATACGGAATGTAATATCCGGCAATTTCCTTTTGGGAAATGGATTAACACACCTCTCTAAGGTCATTCTAAGACCAAGGGAGGTGTTTGTTTATTATGAACAGAACCGGAGTGTTAGTCGGGGCGATATCCGTTATTTGTCTTTCCTTACTTGTGTCCGGTTGCGGAAATAACGGAGTAAGGGCAAGAAGTTATCCGGATGATGGGTTACTGGGTGCGACAAGCGCCAATCCCAATTACCCGACAAGCCCAACCTATCATAATTATTCTGCCGACCGGCGAATGGTTAATCATGCGCTCAGGGAGATCGGCGGGATTCAAAATACTCGGACCGTCTTCAATGGCCGGCGCCTGGACATAACGGTCTATGTACCGAGGGATACGAGCCAGGAAGAATACCAGAGGATTGAAGCCCAGGCCTTGGAAGCGGTCAGCTATATGCTGCCCAGATACGACGTCAGGGTTAATGTGAGACGCCAATAGCTGATTTATCCAAAAACCGATAGTTGATATTTGCCGCTCAATCCGCTATACTTATTCATGCCGTGCTAGACGGGGAGGTAGCGGTGCCCTGTAACCTGCAATCCGCTGCAGCAGGGTTGAATTCCTGTTAGAGGTCTTGTTAATGTAAGGTCTGACGGATGTTTGTCAGTGTTGACGGTCAGGTCCTTCGCAATGAACGCTTGTGAACCCGGTCAGGTTCGGAAGAAAGCAGCCGTAAGCAAGATGCTTCATGTGCCGAAGGAGTGCCTAGCCTGAGCTGACGATGTTCGTTCCGCTTGGATTGCAATGATCGATAGCAGGTGCACGGTTTAATATTAAATGTAGAGCAGCACTTCAATGCCGATAATATCGAATTGAAGTGTTTTTTTGTTGTCCGGAAGGAATTTAAAACCGTAGATCGAATGTTTATACGTGTAAACTACCGCTATGTAACCAAAACGTAAAGAGAGATTGCGTTCCGTACTTTAAGGAATAGGGGGGAAGCAGTTGTCCTCTTTAAGTAAAGGCCGTTCTCCGCTCACAATCGAACATGTGGATGCCTACATTCAGGCTTTCTCGTCACAGTGTGTTATTGTTGTGGACGGCGAGGGATTGATCGCCGACTGCAGCGCCGCTCTTCTCCAAGAAGCAGGTTATACACTGCAGGAGCTTAAAGGGATGTCGCTTCAGCAATTGGGGATTGAGTCATCCTTTAGCATTCTGCAGGATCAATATTTGGAAGCGGTATCCCGGAGCAGTTTAAATCCAATCATCCGTCTGCGGAATTGTCAGGGGGATGTGATGAACAGGCGGTATGCGATTGTCTCATTACAAACTCCGGATGGAAGACCCTATTTTTCCATGCACATGGACCGGGTCTGTACGGAGGAGGAGCTTTCCTTGCTTCAGAAATTTGCCGGAACGTTTATGAAGGATATTAATTTAGGGGTCATCCTGATTGATGTCCAATTCCGTATCGTGGATATTAGCGATATGGCCTGTCGGGTATTAGGGTTACATAGAGAAAAAGTTGTCAACAAACCGGTTACAGAGGTTTTTAATGCCGTCCCCTCTCATCACCAACTGATTCAGCCAGCCATATTAAATGGGGTCGTGGTGAGAAATCATGCCGTTTCCTGGACGAATAACGAGGATCGCTATGAGCTGCTGCTCGATTCCAATGTGCTTAAGGATGAGGCCGGGAGAACGGTGGGCGCCTATGTTATTTTTAAGGATGTAACGAATCTGCGGTCTTTGGAACAACAGGTGCAGAGAAGCGACCGGTTGGCGATGATCGGCCAGATTGCAGCGGGAACCGCACATGAAATCCGGAATCCGTTAACATCCATTAAAGGTTTCATGCAGGTGCTCAAGAATACCTTTATAGAGAAGGGCATGGTTAAGGAACAGGAATATACCGACATCATGCTAACCGAAATCAACCGGATTAACGAGCTGGTTAGTGAATTCCTACTGCTCAGCAAGCCTAAGAACGTATCCTATCATAAGGTGGATATCAAGCTGGTTATGCGCGAAATCTTGCCGATAATCAGTAATGAGGCATTGCTTCATGGGGTAAGCGTACAATATGATGCCATTCCCGGCCTGCCTAAAGTGATTGCCGACAGCGAGCTGCTGAAGCAGGTTTTCCTCAATCTGTGCAAGAACGGGATCGAAGCAATGGCGGACGGAGGAATACTCACCATAACGGAGAAGGTCGATTATGAGGAGTTGATGGTTCATATTGAAATTCATGATACCGGACCCGGAATCCCCAATTTTGTCATCGATAAAATTTTCGATCCCTTCTTTACCACCAAGGAAAACGGGACCGGTCTCGGACTGTCCGTCTGTCAGCGCATCATTCACGACATCGGTGGAACGATACGCGTCGCTTCGAAGGGCTATGGCACGACGTTCAGTGTAAGCATTCCCTTTCCATAGAACAGCCTGCCGTTTGGAGAGGCTGTTTTTGTGTTTCCCCGCCATTTTTATAATTCGCCTCTGTTGAACTGCCAGGCTAAATCCATCCCGTTTCGCTTCCCATATTCAAGCAATCCGGACCAATTCATTGATCGCGCTTCAATGAGGACTGACAGTATTGTATAATAAAGAAAATAATTCTATGCAAGGAATTATTGGAGAGGTTTTATATGAAACAGCATATTGCGCTATACCGTACGTGGCGGCCTCAATTTTTCAGAGATGTCGTCGGACAACAGCATATTGTAAAAACCTTGCAAAACTCTCTCAGAGAAAACCGTTTGACCCATGCATATTTGTTCAATGGGCCACGCGGAACAGGGAAAACCAGTGCGGCCAAAATATTAGCCAAAGCGGTTAATTGCCAGCACGGCCCTGCCGAAGAGCCTTGTAACGAATGTGATACTTGCCGGCGGATTACAGAAGGTGCCGTCATGGACGTGGTCGAGATTGACGCGGCCTCTAACCGCGGTGTGGAAGAAATCCGCGATATACGCGATAAGGTCAAGTTCGCCCCGACAGAGGTTCGGCAGAAGGTTTATATCATCGACGAGGTTCACATGCTGACCACCGAAGCGTTCAATGCCTTATTGAAGACGTTGGAGGAGCCTCCGGGGCAAGTCATGTTCATTCTGGCCACAACAGAGCCGCATAAAATCCCGGCCACCATTATTTCCCGCTGTCAACGATTTGACTTCCGCAGGGTGTCTCTGGATGAACAGATCTCCAGATTGGATTATATCTGCCGGCAAGAAGGCGTTGATATAGAACAGGAGGCGCTTCAGTACATTGCGCGGCTGTCCCAGGGCGGGATGCGTGACGCCGTCAGCCTCTTGGACCAGATTTCCTCCTTCTCGAGCGGCAAGGTCACTTACGAGGATATAGTGGCTATGACCGGTGGAGTAGCGGCCGATCAATTTAAGAAACTATCCGTGTTGATTCGGGAACGGCGCATCGGGGAAGCTCTGCAATTAGTGGAGCAATTTCTGCAGGCAGGCAAGAGTCCGGATAAATGCGTGGAGAGTCTGATGCATTATTTCCGGGATCTGCTTCTGATCAAGATTGTTCCCGATTCGTTAGCCTCCACCGAGCGGATTCTGGATCCCGCCAGCTTCGCTGAGACGGCCGCTTCCTTCAGCCGTGAGGAATTGTTCGAATCGATCGAGGTTCTCAACCGCTATCACGGGGAGATGAAGTATTCTTCGCAGCCTCAGATATTATTTGAAATTGCGGTTATGAAGCTGTGCCATTTGCAAGGCCAAGAAGCCCCGTCACCGCAAGCCTCTCCGTCGTCTCCCGTCTCGGCCGGACAAGGAGAAGACTGGGCCGTCCTTAAACGGAAGGTGGAGCAGCTGGAACAGACGCTCTCCAGGCTAATGGCCTCTTCCCCGGCGCCGGCTTCCGGCCAGGTGACAACACCGGAGCCGGCATCCAGGGGGCCGGCCGATCAGTTCGGAGCCCGGAGAAGCGGCCCTGCCATTCGCAAGCCGTCTGTAAACCTGGAGGCATTCATTCGCGACCAGGAGTCTCCGCTGTTTAAACAGGCCTTGTCCAAATGGAGCCAGATATTGGCACTGGTTAAGGAAATGAAGATAACGGTGCATGCCTGGCTTGTGGACGGCGAGCCTGTGTCACTATCCAATGATCAACTGCTTCTCGCATTCAAAAGCGCCATGCATCGGGAGACTACGGAGAAGCCTGCAAACAAGCAGCTTATCGAGCAGGCGATACAGCAGGTTCTGGGTCATCCGCTCCAGCTTGTTGCCGTTATGAACCAGGAATGGAAGGATGCGTTGGCGGAAGAACCGGAAGCTGTCGAAGAGATGAAGCTTGAGCCGGATGAGGAGCAGCAGGGCAGTAAATCTCCCTGGGTCGATGAAGCGATCCAATTATTCGGAGAAGATTTGGTGAAAATAAAAAAAGATTAAGGAGTAGGTAAGCATGAATAATATGAATCAAATGATGAAGCAGGTTAAGAAAATGCAGGAGCAGATGCTGAAGGCGCAGGAAGAACTGGCCAATAAAACGGTGGAAGGAACTGCAGGGGGCGGCGTGGTCACCGTTACCGCTAACGGACAGAAGAAAATCGTCAATATTGCCATTAAGCCGGAAGCTGTCGATCCCGACGATGTGGAAATGCTGCAGGATCTCGTGCTGACAGCCGTGAATGACGCTTTGAACCAAGCGGAAGAGCTGGCCAACAAGGACATGGGCAAGTTTACTGCCGGATTAAAAATCCCGGGTCTGTTCTAATAGCGAACGAGACTGGATAAAAGGAGATAGCCTCTTGTACTACCCCGAACCATTGGCCAAATTAATCGATTCCTTTTCCAAGCTTCCGGGCATAGGGCCCAAGACGGCGAGTCGTCTAGCTTTTCATGTTCTTCAGATGAAGGAAGATGAAGCGATCGATTTTGCCAAGGCGCTCGTCAATGTCAAAAGAAATCTCCATTATTGTTCGGTTTGCTGCAATATTACAGATACGGACCCATGCCGGATTTGTCAGGATAAGAGCCGGGATTACTCCATTATCTGTGTCGTGCAGGAACCGAAAGATCTGGTGGCTATGGAGAGGACTAAGGAATTTAACGGTTTCTACCACGTGCTTCACGGTGCTATTTCTCCCATGGAAGGCATTGGCCCGGATGAAATCCGCATAACAGAGCTGGTCAAGAGACTGAGCGATGAACGCGTTCAGGAAATGATCCTTGCCACCAACCCGAATATAGAGGGAGAGGCGACGGCAATGTATTTATCCCGTCTGGTGAAGCCTTTCGGCATTCGTGTCACACGTATTGCACACGGATTGCCGGTGGGCGGAGACTTGGAGTATGCCGACGAGGTAACTTTGACCAAAGCGCTTGAAGGAAGAAGAGAGCTTTCCTGAGCGGAGCTGACCCCGAATAGGCCGGATACCGCCGGGAATGATCTCTGCAAATAGGATGTACAAAATAAGACGGCGGCTAATCTGACATTGGATGGCAAGCCAATTTACCTGCGGGACAAAGGGTCCCGCAGTTTTTTTATGAGCAGTTTTTCTGCCGGTGCGGAGATGGACGGATGACAAGGGATTGATTTTGGAGGAAACCGTTCTAAAAGCCTACGTGAACACCATATTCATTATTAAGGACTAACTCTCGGCGAGGGGTGGAATAATGAAGTGGTTTCTGAATTGGAGGAGAAATAAGGAAACGGCCGCGTCGATCAAGGACAAGCTGGCTCTTCTGGAGGAAATACGCCAATCACAACTGGAGTGGAGAAATGCCCAGCATCGGCTGGAATGGGTCGTCGGTCAGGATGAAGTCGATTGCGCTATATATGATTTGGTGGCAGCAGAAAAAAAGTATGAGATGCTTCTCAGACTGGCGAAACAGCAGCAATGGAATCAAGGTTTTGTCAATTATGAGAGGGAGGTGATATGATGCAGCTCTTGCTGTGGGGTGTATTTATTTTTTCACTATCCTTTCTGCTATTTGTTCTTATAAAAAATAGATCATCCATTCAATGGCTTGCCCGTTTGGGGATTCATATTGTCATTGCCGGCGTGCTGCTGTATGCAGTGAACTGGATTGGCGGATATTATGGATTCAGGCTTCCGATAAACCCCGCCACTATTGCGGCTGTCACTTTTCTTGGCATTCCCGGTATAGGGATGCTGGCGGCTATAAAGCTAGTTTTGCTATAAGCTCGGGTCTAATAGGTTTGCTTTCGATAATTTTGTTACGGACATAGTCCATGGTAGATATTCAGAAAATCAGGTTGAAATAGCATTTTGTTCGTCTCAAAAATATTAAATAAAAAAACAGTTGACTTTATATTAGGGGACGTGCTATATTATAAAAGTCGCGCTTGAGAGATGCGGCAATAGCCGAGAGGCTGCTAGATTCAGCATTGCCCTTTGAAAACTGAACAACGAGTGAATGAATGAAGCCAGTGCGTATACGGTTTTCGGA
>NZ_JBHTIU010000009.1:0-20318 GCF_042677205.1 Paenibacillus residui | reverse complement strand
TAACAGCGACTAAAGAAGAATCGCTGCAAACGGTATGGACTGTGGCTCGAACCATTCCGGCCGGTGAGCAGATCGAACCGGAAGACGTCACGGCGATGACCCTGCCGACCGCATTGGTTTCGCCCGAAATGATCGCTAAGGAGGAAGAGGCGGTCGGTAAACACGCCAAAGTTGAACTTCGCCCGGGAATGCCGCTTCTTGCTTCTGTGCTGTATGAGGGCAACCCGATTGCCAAGGATGTGCGGACACAAGAGTTTCAAATCATTCAGCTTCCGTCGCATCTGGGAAAAGCACAGTATATCGATGTGAGGATCAACTTCCCGACTGGCGAAGATTTCGTTGTGCTTGCCAAAAAGCAGGTGCTTGATCGCGAGGGAACCGTCATTTGGCTGGAGATGAATGAAACCGACCTGCTGCTCACATCAAGCGCGATCATCGATGCTTATCTGCAAGGCGCAAGATTATACGCGGTGCCCTATATCGAACCGGGACTGCAAGAGGCAGCGACGGCGACTTATCCGGCCAATCCGATGGTGTTGGATTTATTGGAGCAAAACCCAAACCTGGTTGAGCAGGTTTCTACTGAGCTGGCTCGTCAGCAACGCGAAAGGTTGGAAAGCAACCTGAATGAAATGAGCGAAGCGGACAAAATGCGGGTGATGTACGGCAATGTCACCGTGCAGCAACAACTCATGAATGAACGGGCCGCAACACAGCAAAGCAATGCCGCTCAGCAAATGCCGCAGCCCCTTAGTTTCCCGGAGCAGGATGACCAAGAGTCGGTGCAAGGAGAAGATGAACAGCCGCCTTCTTCCCTTCCGGTCGTGGTAGAAGAAGAATCGCCCGAAGCGACGTTGCCCGATCCACCGCCTGCATCCGAGCCAGAGTCAGAAACGGCCCCGGATTATTCCGAAATCTTCAATCAATAAGGAGAAACCATGAAAAAGATTGTATTTTTAGGAGCGCCGGATAAAAGCCATGTGCTGTTATTGCTTGGCAAACTCCTGGCCGCAATGGATTACAAGGTGCTGGTGGTGGACTCCACTCTCGCACAAACGACACAGGGATATTTGCCGCAGGAAGAATTACGCGCCCCGCTCTACGAGTTTGAAGGTGTGGACGTGGCCTGTGGGTTTATCTTGTATTCGCAGATGGAACGATACTTGTATCAGAAAGCAAATGGCATGGATTACGATGTGATGCTGCTGGACACCGACCATACCGATTTACATTGCCTGTTTATTTAAAACTTCTGGGCGACGAACAAAGGACCGAAGCGAAAATCGATTGGTTAGGGGGAGGGTTACTCGCATTAAGTGTTGCTCAAATCCTACTCGCGGTCACGCTAAATGCTGGCTGGCTACTTGGAGGACTGCTAACTGGGATTTGCTTTATCATCCGAATCCGTCACGCTGAACATCCATTTGTGCGAACCGTATTATTCCAGAATCGAGAGTATTCCTTCTATTTGATCATGGCGTTCGTAGTGACTGGGATGGGTTACGCGTTATTTTTCACGACTCCTTTATTTTTGTCTGAAGTGCATGCGCTTGAAGCGAGCGTAATCGGGTTAGCTATGGTGCCAGCCGCAGTGGTGACGGCGATTTTGAATCGGCAGGGAGGAAAACTAGCAGATAAAAATGGACCGTCTGCTTTATTTTATACCGCATCTGCACTCATGTTCACCTGCTTCTTTTTGCTTTCTACATTAATGGGTTCAACTGTTTGGCTCATTGTTTGTTTGCTTGTACTGGGGTATGTCGGTCAATCGTTTATGTCGATTGTGATGTCGAGGACGATTTCGTTAACACTTCCAGCAGAGCAGGCAGGGGTTGGAATGGGATTGCTTATGATGCAAAATTTTATTGCTGGCTCGATTGCGATGGGTATTTACAGCAAAGTGCTGGACGTCGGTGCAACACGTACTTGGAATCCTGTATCATCTTCTTTGGCAGGGGTCATCTACAGTAATTTATTTTTTACATTAGCCATTTTATGTGCTGTTGTTGTTATTGTTTTTCGCTTTCAATTGCACAGAAAGCCGAGGGACAATCAATTAAAGAAGGAAGTATAGTTGTGGGATAGTAAAAAACCGACCCTATTTTATTACGGTCGGTTCGTTTTTTCCCGTTATTTGAACCGCGATAAGTCCAACAATAATCAATAATACCCCAGCAATTTGGATCAATGTTAATTGCTCGGCGAGAAATGTGGCGCCGATTAGTGCGACTAAAAGCACGCCGGCTCCGGACCATATCGCGTAGCCAATGCCTATATTCATCCCGGACTTTAAACTAAGAGAAAAAATAAAATAAGACAAAATCGCAAAAAGCAAAGTGATTGTAGTTGGGATGAAAATAGTAAACCCTTCGCTATATCGAGTCGCAATGGCAGCGATAATTTCTAAAGCAATTGCGATAAAAAGATACAAATAGGCGATATGAGACACCTCCTAAACAGCTCCGACCTCTAAACAAACTACACCTAGTATAATGAGAACAACTCCTATGATTTGTCTTTTTGAAAGTGTTTCTTTAAAAAATAGGAGTCCAAAAATGGCGACGAGTACAACGCCAACTCCAGCCCAGATGGCATATCCAATCCCGATGTTTAAGCCATATTGAAGGCTAGTAGCGAAAAAAAAATAAGATGCAGGAATTACGGTTAACGTAATGATACTGGGGACAATTTTTTTGAAACCGTTTGAATAGCGGCTTGTGATCGCTCCAGTTACTTCTGCTAGTATCGTCATTGCTAAAAATAAATAGGCCAAGCTACCCCTCCTCGCATTTTATGTTGTGTAATTAGTATAAACAGGTAAATGTACAATGTATAATGATTGTTAACGATATCTGTATCATTTAAAGTGATGGCTAAGGAGGGGCGAGATGGAACTGAGTGATTTAAAAGTATTTCAGGCGATTGCGGAAGAAGGTAGCATATCCGGAGCAGCAAAACGTTTAGACTATGTCCAATCAAACGTAACGGCAAGGCTGCGGAAGTTGGAACATGAACTCGGTGTGCTTCTTTTTTATAGAAGTGTCAAAGGGATGAATATTACAGAAAAAGGTGCGATTTTTAGGCAGTATGCAGATTCAATCTTGCAACTAGCCGAAGAGTCGATTGCAGCGGTGAAAGATGAAGAAAAGCCTGCCGGTACGCTCCGCTTAGGCGTCGTTGAGACTGTGACGTGTGGTAACTTTATGAACTTGATTTCGACATATCAAGCGCAATATGAACAAGTATTGCTACGAATCGAAACCGGAACTCCATTTGAATTAATAAATAAAGTGAAAAATTACGAACTTGATGCAGCATTCGTTACCGGAGAACTTTCTAATATGAATATGAGTGTTGATTATGCGGAAACGAACGAAATTGTGATTTTGTCGAATAAACGAATGAATTTATCAACATTATTTAAGCAAAAATGGGCGGTTTCTCCTAAAGGTTGTCCGCTCAGAACAAAGCTAGAGCAGTGGTTTCAAGATGAAGGCATCGAATTCAATGATTATATTGAAATCAGTTCTTTAGAGACGATATTAAGCAGTGTAAAAGAAGGGATTACGGCGACAATTTTGCCGAAATCGGTGTTAACAGGATCATATGAAGATTTGCACGTGACGCAGGTGCCAGAACTTTATCGATGGATTGAAACGGGATTGATTCGGAATAAAAATAAGTATACGAGTCGCGCTTATCGTGCTTTCGCCGCGTTAGTAGAAGAACAAGGATTATAGAAAGTAACGGACTCAGACTAAATATGTAGAGATCTCTCCACCCGATGGTTGATTTATTTTTGCGCCATGAACTTTACAATGGAACATACGAAAACATTGGAAGTTGATTAGAAGGGTAGGGGAGATGACGATGAACGACCAGACGATTGAACAACATTCAGCGATTGAGGAAGAGGCCATACGAGCTGGGGTGAAGGAGTGGTTAGGATTAGCTGTATTGATGCTACCGACGATCCTTTTAGCGTTAGATTTTACGGTGCTTCATTTAGCGTTGCCTCATCTTGCTATCGATTTGCAAGCATCTAGCACACAGCAGTTATGGATATTAGACATTTATGGATTTATGATTGCTGGATTTTTAGTGACGATGGGAACGGTTGGTGATCGCATCGGCAGAAGACGCTTGCTTATGATCGGGGCATCAGCTTTTGGCGTCGCGTCTATCGTAGCAGCTTTTTCTTTTAGTACGGAAATGTTACTCGTTACTCGAGCACTGCTTGGCGTTGCCGGTGCGACACTTATGCCATCGACGTTATCGTTAATTAGTCATATGTTTAAAAATGCAAAGCAACGTACGGTGGCGATCAGTTTATGGATGATGAGTTTTTCCGGAGGGGCAGTTTTAGGGCCGGCTGTCGGAGGTGTGCTGTTACAGTTTTTTTGGTGGGGCTCCGTCTTTTTGATGGCAGTTCCAGTCATGGTATTACTGCTTATTGTTGCTCCATTTTTGCTGCCTGAACAACGGCATCCAAACGCAGGGAAGGTAGATCTTCTAAGTGTTGTTTTGTCGCTTTTCGCAATCCTATTTATCATTTATGGCATTAAACATTTTGCGAGCAATGGATGGAATGTAACGGCATTTTTATGGATTGTTATCGGAGCGGGAGTAGGGTGGATGTTCGTTAAACGACAACTGATACTTCGGGATCCTCTGCTAGAGCTGAAGCTTTTTAATAACAAACGATTTAGCGGATCGCTCAGTATGATGTTGGTCGGAGCGATTGTACAAGGTGGCTTCGTATTGCTGTTTGCGCAATATTTGCAAATGGTCGTTCAAATGACTCCGATTGAAGCGGGAATTTGGATGACATTTTTGTCAGTAGGCAGCATTATCGGCTCTCTCATCGCACCTGTGCTGATTCGTTGGACTTCACGTTTCGGAGCAATTGCGATTGGCCTGATCATTTCAGCTGTCGCTTGTTTGCTCATCATTTTTCTTGAAGTAGATTCAAGCATTGCGTATTCGATCATGATCAGTGTGTTACTTACGACCGGTTTTGGTCCGCTCTTTGTGCTGACGACTGATTTGGTTATCGGTTTTGCACCGCCTGAAAAATCCGGTTCAGCAGCATCGCTTTCAGAGACGAGTGGGGAACTAGGGATGGCGCTAGGCGTTGCGATCATCGGAAGTATAGCGACCGCTCTGTATCGGTTTCATATTGATCTTCCTGGTACGGTACCTGAAGAGTTAGCACAGCTCGCTCAAGACACGATCGCTGGGGCAGTAGGAACGATGGACTTGTTGCCGTCGGGGGTTGCTGCCAGCTTACTTGCCCAAGCACAAGCATCATTTATGACTGCTTTCCAAACGGTCGGAGGGATTAGTTTGGCTATACTCGTAGGACTTATTTTTGTTACATTGACTCTTTTTCGTCAAGTCAAATCGTGATATGTTTTTGGTGGAGGTGATTTGATGTCAACAGAACCGACGGTTAGCGAAGTCGAACGTTTGAAAATGCTTCTTATTGAAGAACGGAAACGGTTAGCCCGTGACTTGCATGACTCGGTGAATCAGAAGTTATTTTCATTATTATTGATTGCACGTGGTTTAAACAATCAATTGTCGGATCAAGATGATGCGATTCGAAATGGAATTCGTGAGATCGAAATGCTTGCACAAGAAGCATTAGCAGATCTCAGCAACTTGATCTGGCAAAGGCAGCCGATTGATCCAGAGCAAGACTTTCTCGAGATGCTCGTCGCATATGGCGAAAAAATCGGCCTTCACGTATTTGTAGAGTGTGATGGCGAAGAAGTTGATCTTTCGGCAAGCGACATCGAGATTATTTTACGAATTGGGCAAGAAGCGCTGAACAATGTGAAGAAGCATGCGAAAACAGACGAAGCTGCGATTCGGTTTGAGATTCACCCCCATCAATTGAAACTTGTGATTGCAGATCAAGGCTGTGGTTTTGAAGCAGATGTTCCTAAACAAACCGATCATTCATTTGGCATAACGAATATGAAAGTACGAGCGACGCAGCTCGGCGGAGAAGTTTCGATTTGCAGTTCGCTAGGCAGTGGAACGGTAGTTACATTAATCGCTCCAGTGCGTGAAGGAGAACAGTCAAATGAAAATTAAGTTACTCATCGTAGACGATCATTTGATTGTCATTAATGGATTGAAATATTATTTTCAAACGAAGCCGAATATTGACGTCGTCGGATATGCATTAAATGGGGAAGAAGCTTTGCAGCAAGTGGAAGCAGTAAATCCTGATATCGTGCTTATGGACATTCAGATGCCTCATATGAACGGAATTGAAGCTACGAAACAAATCGTGCAACGCTTTCCCGCGGTAAAAGTGATCATCTTAACGAGTTTTTCTGATCGTGATTCGATCATCCCGGCTATTAAGGCAGGAGCGATCGGGTATCAGTTGAAAGATGTAGATCCGGATGTATTGACTGAAACGATATTTGCCGCGATGGACGGACAAAAAGTGATTCATCCTGAAATCGCAAATAAATTAATGACGTTCGTCGCGTCTGAAGCAGAAGCTGATTTTCGTTTTAACCGTTTAACGAGCAAAGAAAAAGAAGTGCTTTATCATATTACGCTAGGACAAAGTAATAAAGAAATTGCTGCTGAATTGCATATCGCCGACAAGACTGTGAAAACGCATATTTCTAACATTTTGAGCAAAATGGAAGTGCAAGATCGAACACAAGCCGCACTTTATACGTTGCGGAACGGTTGGTTTGAGTAACGAGAGGTTAAAAAGAAACGGACACGAGTGCATGAGAAAAGTTGATCTCGCGCACCTGTGTCCGTTTTTGATTAAACAAATGATTATCCATAAAGATCCCGTTTGCGGTAGCTAACAAATCCGATGGAGATGAGCACGATCGCGATGATCGTTAAGCTGATGAGCGGTAAAGTACTCATTTCTTCAATTGGAACGTTCGGTACATAACCAAACGGTGTGATTTTCGTTAGCCATTCTGGAAATTTGAGCAGCCCGCCTAAGTAAACGACGACAAATGAATACACGAGATAAAGCCAGCTCAAACTTGTAAAGCGCGGCGCGAAGCCAACGAGTAACAATGCGAGTCCAGTCATGACCCAGAGTGCAGGTAAATAAACGATAGACGCAGTGAAGTAAGTCCCAAAAGCGATCGGATCATCCATCACGGCAGATGCTGCGCTCCACAGTCCAACGGCATTGAATAGGAGCATCACGATACTCGTAATGACTGATGTGATCAAGTAGCTGTTCATCAGTTTCCCTCGTGAAACAGCTCGGCTAATAAAATGCTCTGTCCGTTGATGCTGCTCTTCTCCAGCTAACTGGTTTGCCGCCTTCCGTATGGGAAGAAACATGGGATTGGGAAGGGGATGTTCAACTCGGTGAGGTGCCGCGGGCGCATGATAGTGTGTGGGTTTTTTATGAGGGGAAATCCATCCACCTTAGTTTCCTCTCCTTTGGATCGGAACTGGAACTGCGGCGCGTATGCCAAAACATCTACAAGCATAATTTTCCCGGCCAGTTGTCCGAAACGACCGGATACAAGGTGAATGAAATGGCCGACGGTTCTCGTGTTATAGTGCTACAAGATGTCAAGACAGTTTTTTTAAATAGTTTAAGGTGTGAAATAATGCACAATTACCTATTTCTGTGCCCTAGGAGGGCAGGCTCTTGGTAGAGCCAAGATGGAAAGTATGTTTGATAATTCCTTTGGTGTTGTTGTCCACAGGTGGAGGACATAGCCCAAGCGAAGGCGCGGGAGAATGTCCTATATCATTCACATGTGGATAGAAGTTCAACGTCCCGGTTATACACTGCAGCAGGCGTATGATTTTGCAAAGACTGATGAGGTAAGTAGTGATTGTGCAGGTGAATGTAGCGTTCTACACCTCTCCTGGTCTCCCGAGGACTTGTATAGTCGTTGATGTAGACCTCGTTGTACTTCAGGCTGCGCCAGAAGCGCTCAATGACTATGTTATCCGTAGCCCTGCCTTTGCCATCCATGCTGATACGAACATCGTTCTCTTTCAATAAATCGATATACTTCGGACTCGTAAAGTGGCTGCCTTGGTCGCTGTTGACAATCCCAGGCTTACGTCGTGTGAATGCACGTCTCATGGTCTCAAGCACGAAACCGATCTCCAAGCTTTGATCCAGTTGCCAATCTACGATGTAGCGAGAATACCAATCCATGACGGCGTACAGGTACATCCAGCCGTATTTCATGCGAATATATGTAATATCCACACTCCAGACCTGATCGGGCTCTGTAATCTTCAGTTTCCGAAGCAGGTACGGATAGACTCTGTGTTGTAGATCCCGCTTACTCAGATTTGGCCCGGGATGAATAGCCATAAGGCCCATTTCGCGCATGTAGCGCCTTACTGTGTTTTCGTGAATACCATCTCCTTCCCGATTCATAATTGCAGCAATCCTCCGGTAGCCCAGGAACGAATGCTCTGTGTAAATCTCGTCAATCCGGTGTTTGAGGCGAATTTCCTCCGGGGAGGGAGGAACCGGCTTATAGTAAAGACTGGAGCGGTTCAGACTTAATAGATCGGCCTGAACAAAGAGCGAATGCTCGGGGCAATCCCATTCCAGAAGATCTATGCGTTCTTCGCGGGAAAGATTAGAGGCCAGATTTTTTTTTAAGCCACGACAATTGACTGGTCAGCTTTCCAATCTCGGCGTAGAGGTCGTTGATCGTTTTTTCATACTCGTTTTTCATTTTCGTGATGCCTTTGCGATCATCGACAAACAATTGCGATAGATTCTGGACAGCTTCTGATTTCCACCGATTGAGGACATTTGCATGAATACCATGCTCGGATGAGAGCTGCGAGACCGACTTTTCTTCCTTTAAAATTTCCAGTACGATTTGCGCTTTCTCCTCCGGTGTAAACTTTCTTCTACTGGTTGCCATACAACTAAGAAACTCCTTTTTTGCTGTCTAGATTCTATGTAGCATTATACTTTTTTTATGTATTCATTTAATTAAATTTTACAAATCCTCAACTTCGACCTGTTCCCACGGCTATTAGGTAGGAGGTGATTCCTAGTGAATCTGCACGAGGATAAAAAAGTTACGAAGATCTCGGATGAGGTTATAGACAAAAGCACCGAACTAAAGAGAGTATCACAGGAACAGCTACAACGTGAGTTTGATTATATCCAGTCAGAAAAGCTACTTAGAAAGATGCTCGAAAAAGGCTTAATAACTGAAGTAGAATTCAACAAGATAGATGCACTCAATCGCCAAACTTTCTCCCCTTTTTTAGCTGAGATAATGCCCTGAAATTGTTGATATATAAGGGTTTCAGAGGTAACATGTGACCTACCAAGAAGGAGGTGAGAGGATGAAAAAGATAACGAAAATAGAAGGAAATATGGCCTCTTTTATTAAGCCAAAAACGCGAGTAGTTGCCTACTGCCGAGTTTCAACAGATAGTAATGAACAGCTAGTCAGCTTGCAAGCACAAAAGGCCCATTATGAGACCTACATAAAGGCGAATCCAGAATGGGGATATGCAGGCTTATATTATGACGAGGGAATCAGCGGCACGAAAAAGGAAAACCGCTCTGACCTACTTAGAATGTTATCAGACTGTGAAACTGGGAGAATTGACTTAATCATTACAAAGTCCATCAGCCGATTTGCGAGAAATACTACAGACTGCTTGGAGATGGTTCGAAAACTGATAGACCTTGGGGTTCATATCTATTTTGAGAAGGAAAACATCAATACGGGTTCAATGGAAAGTGAATTGATGCTCTCCATTTTAAGTGGGCTTGCAGAAAGTGAGTCAATTTCCATTTCTGAAAATACTAAATGGGCAATCCAAAGACGATTTCAAAACGGAACCTTTAAAATTTCCTACCCACCATATGGGTATCAAAACATTGACGGGCAGATGATTGTAAACCCCAAGCAGGCTGAAGTTGTGAAGTATATTTTTGCAGAAGTATTATCGGGCAAAGGTACACAGAAAATTGCAGATGATCTGAATCAAAAAGGTATCCCTTCAAAAAGAGGTGACCGTTGGACGGCTACTACCATTCGAGGGATTCTGACCAATGAAAAATATACTGGCGATGTTATTTTGCAAAAGACTTATACTGACAGTCATTTTAATAGGCACACCAATTATGGTGAGAAAGATATGTACTTAGTAGAAAACCATCATGAGGCAATTATCAGCCATGAAGACTTTGAGGCTGTGGATGCTGTTCTCAATCAGAGAGCAAAGGAAAAAGGTATCGAAAAGCGCAACAGCAAATATTTAAACCGATATGCTTTCTCTAGTAAAATTATCTGCTCGGAATGTGGCAGTACGTTCAAAAGACGGATTCATTCATCTGGAAGAAAATACATTGCTTGGTGCTGCAGTAAGCATATAAGCAATATAACGGAATGTTCCATGCAGTTCATTCGAGATGATGATATAAAGACTGCATTTGTTACGATGATGAATAAACTCATTTACGGTCAGAAGTTCATATTAAGACCACTTTTGAATGGGTTACGTAACCAGAATAATGCAGCAAGTTTTCGCAGAATTGAAGAGTTGGAAACTAAGATTGAAAACAACATGGAGCAGTGCCAGATGCTGACGGGTTTAATGGCCAAAGGATATCTGGAACCTGCTCTGTTTAATAAAGAAAAGAATTCACTGGAAGCAGAAAGAGAAAGGCTTCTTGCCGAAAAGGATCAACTTACTCGTTCCGTCAATGGCAATTTTGCAAAAGTAGAAGAGGTTGACCGTTTGCTTAAGTTTGTCACTAAGTCCAAAATGCTCACAGCCTATGAGGATGAGCTGTTTGAAAATTACGTAGAAAAGATTATGGTCTTTTCACGAGAGGAAGTTGGATTTGAATTAAAATGTGGGATCACATTGAAGGAAAGGTTGGTGAATTAGATGGGTCACACACCATATGGATATAGAATTGAAGATGGAGAGGCTGTTGTGGATGAAAAAGCATCAGAGCAGGTAAAAGAATTGTATTCAGGATATTTGGCAGGCCTTTCTTTAAAGGATGCTGCTAAACAAGCTGGAATAGACTGCTACCATGCCACAGCAAGTAAGATGTTGCAGAACAAGCACTACCTTGGCGATGAATTCTACCCTCCAATTATTGATGAGGAGACATTTGAAAAAGCCAAAGTAGAAAAACAAAAACGAGCAGAAAAGCTCGGAAGGATATGGGAACCTAAAGATGTGCCAGAGAAGGATTATCCTGTAAAGTTCAAAGCAAAACCTATGGTACAAAAATATGAAGACCCATACAAGCAGGCGGAATATGCTTACAGTTTGATAGAAAGTGAGGTGTAACAAGTGGCGGTAAGTAGGAATGTCACAGTGATTCCGGCAATAAAACGAGTCGGAAGCAATAAGAGCAGTGATAACAAACCCAAAATACGAGTGGCTGCTTATTGCCGTGTTTCAACAGATAGTGAGGAGCAGGCTTCAAGTTATGATATTCAGATTGAGCATTATACAAACTATATTAAGAAGAACAAGGAATGGGAATTGGCAGGTATTTTTGCGGATGACGGTATCACAGGTACAAATACCAAAAAGCGTGATGAATTCAACCGCATGATTGAAGAGTGTATGGCAGGTAATATTGATTTGATCATCACAAAATCCATCAGCCGATTTGCCAGGAACACGTTGGATTGCCTTAAATACATCCGTCAGTTAAAGGATAAAAACATCGCTGTATTCTTCGAGAAAGAGAATATCAACACCATGGATTCTAAGGGTGAAATCATGCTGACCATCATGGCATCCCTTGCCCAACAGGAAAGCCAGTCCTTAAGCCAGAACGTAAAGCTAGGTATTCAGTATCGCTATCAGCAAGGTGAAGTTCAGGTCAACCACAAGCGTTTTCTCGGATACACCAAGGATGAAAACAAGCAACTGGTGATTGACCCAGAGGGTGCTGAGGTTGTTAAACGGATTTACAGAGAGTACCTTGAAGGTGCTAGTCTTTTACAGATAGCAAGAGGACTAGAAGCTGACGATATCCTTACAGCGGCAGGCAAAGCCAAATGGAGACCGGAAACACTGAAAAAGATACTGCAGAATGAAAAGTACATCGGTGATGCCCTTCTACAAAAAACATATACGGTTGATTTCCTTTCTAAAAAGCGAGTCAAGAATAACGGCATTGTTCCCCAGTATTATGTGGAAAACAGCCATGAGCCTATTATTCCACGCGAGCTTTTTATGCAGGTTCAAGAAGAGATGGTTCGAAGATCCAACCTTCGTGGCGGAAAAGGTGGTAAAAAGAGAGTTTACAGCAGCAAGTATGCTTTATCGAGTATTGTTTACTGCGGACAGTGCGGTGATATTTACCGACGGGTACATTGGAATAACCGAGGCTACAAGTCTATTGTTTGGAGATGCGTCAGCCGATTGGAGGAAAAAGGGTCTGAATGTACTGCTCCTACCATAAACGAGGAAACATTACAGAAAGCAGTGGTCAAGGCTATTAACGAACTTTTGGCTAACAAAGAACCATTCCTCTCAACGTTACAGAAAAACATAGCTACTATATTTAATGAAGAAAATGATAATGCCACCGAAGATATTGATAGTAAATTGGAAGAATTACAACAACAGCTTCTTATACAAGCAAAGTCCAAGAATGACTATGAAGATGTGGCTGATGAAATTTACCGCCTTCGAGAATTAAAGCAAAATGCACTAGTTGAAAATGCAGAGAGAGAAGGAAAAAGGCAACGAATCGCTGAAATGACTGATTTCTTGAATGAACAATCCTGCGAGTTGGAGGAATATGATGAGCAGTTAGTAAGGAGACTTATTGAAGAAATAACGGTATTCAATGATAAATTTCTAGTTAAGTTCAAATCAGGTATTGAAGTTAATCAGGAATAATACTGTAATGAATATTTCATTGGATATTAGTTGATTAATTCAACTAATAGTTGAATTAATAGTATATAAACAACTATAATTCCCTTGTTGGATTTATTATCTGTATTTATACTTTTATTGAAAGGAGAAATTTTATGAGGGAGTTTAAATTTTCGGACAATGTTATATTTTTGCGAAAAAAATTTGGAATGACCCAAGGGGATGTTGCCGCTTATATAGGGGTATCGGGTGCAGCAGTGTCTAAATGGGAACAGGGATTAAGTTATCCAGATTTATCCTTGCTACCTAAATTGGCATCTTTGTTTCACACGACCATTGACGAATTGTTGGGATATGAACCACAACTGACTGCGCATAAAATAATGGAAATGTACCATAATTTTTCAAAGCGATTCCTTGAAGAAAGTTTTGAAACAGTTCAAGCGGATGTGGAGAAGATGGTAAAAGAGTATTATTCCTGTTTCCCGTTATTAGTAAGAATGGCTCAGTTGTATTTGAACCACTATTCCTACTCACAAAATTCTCAAAGTGTTTTGGAACGAATCGTCGAATGGTGCGGGCGTGTCGTAGAATTAAGCGACGATCACAAACTGATCCAAGAAGCGCAGATCATTTATGGCTCTGTATTGTTAATTAAGAACAATCCACAAGAGCTTTTAAAAAGTGTAGGATCTGAAGTTCCTATTCAATTGGGGGTAGAAAAACTGATAGCAGAAGCTTATGCGATGCTTAAAGATTATGATAAGGTCAAAGAAACATTGCAGGTTACTACGTTTCAACACTTATTTAGTATGGTATTAAGCGAGATAGAATTATTGAAATATACTTCAGATAGTCAAAATCTATTTGATGAAATGGTCAATCGTCTGGAAAAAGTGATAGACATATACCATATTGAACAATTAAATGGTCTTATAAAACTCATCTTTTTTTATGAAGCTTCGTTAGGCTATATGAAACAACATCGGCATACAGACGCATTGCGTATGCTAGAGCACTTTTATCATACAAATAAACATCTGTCATTTCCTATTAAAATTAGCGGGGATAATTATTTTTATACCGTTGACAATTGGATTGAACAGAATATTCGCTCGGGTCCTTATGCTCCGCGCAATGAGCAAGCTATCAAAGACGATTTGCTGAACATGTTACAGAAAGAACCACTATTTGTTCCGTTACATGAAGATCCAAAATTCAAGTGGATAGTCAACAACTTGCAACGTATGTTTCAATCCAAGCGAGAAAACGGATCAATCAATTGAAAGCTAACAAAATGCTGATACGGAGGATAATGATGATAAAAGAAGATATAAAAATTCCAGTAGATTATGGGAGAATCGAAATCGCTGCAACAGTGGAAAAACCTGGAGATGAAAAAAATTCGGACGTTCTCATTGTGATGATTCCAGGAAGCGGACCAGTTAACCGCGACGGCAATATGAGAGGAATGCGTGCAAGTATTTATCAACAACTTGCTGATGCATTGGTACAGTCGGGATTTGCTACCTTAAGATATGACAAAATTGGCGTAGGAGAAAGTACAGGCGATTTTAACCGCGCGGGACTTGACGATGCAGTTCAATGCGTAAGCGACATCATTGATTATTGCAACTCATCTGAGGATATGGCATTTACAAAAATCTTTTTGCTAGGACATAGTGAGGGCACGATTATAGCCACACTATCCGCCAGTCGAAAACAGGTGGATGGAATCATTTTATTGTGTGGTGCCGGCACATCATTGAAAAGTGTCATAACCTCTCAAAATGAGGCATTATTATCAGAAATCGCTAGAAAATCCGGGTTTGCCGGAGCGCTTCTGCGCAAGCTTGTGTCGCCTGAAAAACAGCGGCTCAAGCAGAAAAAGCTATTTGATAAAGTCATGCAAACGAATAAAGCGACTGTAAGGATTAGTGGACAGATCGTTCAAGCGAAGTGGTTAAGAGAGCATTTATTTCTGAACGATCAACAAATTTTGCAGCTGTTGTCCTCATTAACGTGCAAAGTGCTAGCCATTTACGGAAGCAAAGACGTCCAATCGCCAATAAAGCCTTTCTATCATTTGAAAAATTTAGATTTAGACCATGTTCAAACGGTAATGATTGATGATATGAATCATATGTTGAAGAAGCAAAAAGAAGCTTGTACTTTATTAGCATTAAAAAAAATCTATAAAAAATCGGCTAATGAACCAATTGTCTCTGAACTTGTCGATGAGATTAAGAATTGGCTTCAAGCTGTGCGCTGAGAATGTTAGGAGATGTTAATGATGAAAAAAGTGATTGCTGTATTCATTTTAGGGTTGGTAGCAGGTGCGATTTTAGGAGCACAGCAAGTCATGTCTTTAACGCCTGAAAGGGAAAGCCAAATCGTTGCCCAACTCGGGTCAAAGCAAGTCATTATTATCGTGGCTATGTTGCAAACAGCAGTTATGACGGGTATTGCCACGATAGTAGGATCTTGGGCTTCTCCAAAGGTAGGTTTGAACAAACCGATTATTTATAACAGAAAAAGCATTGCCGCGGCAGTGGTTATCGGACTCGTATCTGCCAGCCTCATCGTCATTCCGGAAAAGCTTGTCTTTGCCGAAGTATTGGGGCTGGAGGATAAATTTGAATTCTCCTGGCTTTATTTTCTTGGCAGCGTATTATACGGGGGAATTATTGAAGAAATACTTCTAAGGTTTGGACTTATGACGCTTATTATATGGATTGCCAGCAAAATGACGAAATCTACAAATAGCAATGGAATTTACATTGCCGGTATTATCATCGCCGCGCTCCTATTTGCAGCTGGACATCTTCCTGCGACCGCGCAAATGTTGGGGTTAAGCCAAGTGTCTGTCATCCGCACGTTGTTTCTTAATTTTTTGCCGGGGATTGGGTTCGGCTATTTATATTGGAAGCACGGATTAGCATATGCAATGCTGGGACATATCTCTACGCACGTCATTAGTCAATGGCTCCTTCTCCCTTTATTGTTCAATTAAATGGAGAACAAGAGAAACAGAATATGAATGGATTGCGCAGATTTTTACAGAATGTTCGGGGTTTAAGCAACGATGGAAGAACTTATATTTCACGACATTAACATGGAACACATTCCGATTGTGAATAGTTGGTATTGCGATACTGACAGTTTTCATGTTGAGAAGCTGACAGAATTTATCCATTATGTAACTTCAAATTCTGATTATGACTGCTGGATGATTTCAAGCAATAACGAGTTTATAGGTAAAGTAGGTGTTGAAATAGAAGAAGACAAGGCCTACATATCCATTATAATAAGGCCTGATTACAGGCGCAAGGGATACGGAAAAAAAGCACTTCAGCAAATCATAAATAAATATATGAATACCGTTATAAAACAAATGATCGCCGGTATTTTCCATACTAACGAGGCAAGCAAACGATTATTTTTGTCCGTTGGATTTATTCCTTTGTCCAATGATCCTGATGAAGATGGTTTTATAAATGTTGTATTTCACTATAAAGAGAAAACATCATCGATTTTTTAGTTTATATTTTTTGAAAAGGAGGTAGAGAACGTTATGCCAGAAAATAAAACTTCAAAAGTTAAATTTTTATATAGGATGAATATGTTTAAGCATTGGGCACAGCTTTCCACAGGATGGAAAGGAGCAGCAATAGGATTGGGTACCGTATCTTTACTATTATACATTGTACAAGGGTATTACATGATAGGAACTCGTGGAATCGTAGATTACATGATTGGTAGTGTTGTTTTTCTGTTTACGATGATCTTATTATCTGGCTTCATCACATTGTTCATTTATTGGACGAAGAAAATACCTTCTCTTTACATGTGGATCGCACTCGCCTGCTTTTTCCTGGTGTTTATATGTTTTATCGGTCCTTTGAAATTAATGTTTATTGTCACACTATCCATCATGGTTTCCTTTTCTATCATGGGGATGACGATTTGGTGCATGTTGAAAGGTCAATATCGTCAGTCAAGTAAGATATCAAAAATCATGACGATCGTGCTGTCATTTTGTTCACTGGCCTATATTCTTATTGGTGGTTATTGGTTATTTCATAATGGTGATAACGAATTGCCGATGTTATATAAACTGAAGACGATGAAAGCAATGGAACAGTATTCGCTCCCATTGGCAAATCCATCTGAACTGGGGGATTATCATGTAAAGACATTATCGTATGGAGGCGCCAACAGCTATCGAAAGGAATTCAATGCTGAACATTCACTGATTACGAAGCCAGTGGATGGTTCGTCATTTGTGGAAAATTGGTCCTCCATCCGCACGAAAACATTTGGATTCGGGCCTGATCAAATGCCGCTTAACGGAACCGTATGGTATCCCGATGGAAAAGGAACGTTCCCCTTGATCATCGCCGTTCATGGTAATCATCTAGCAACTGATTATTCAGATTCTGGATATGCTTATTTAGGGAACCTGCTTGCCAGCAAAGGTTATATTTTTGTATCAATTGATGAAAACTTTCTGAATACTTCGCCATATGATGACTTATTCATGTTGAAGGTATTAAAAAATGAGAATCCGGCTCGTGGTTGGCTTATTTTAGAACATTTAAAGGTATGGAAGAAGTGGAATCATACAAAGGATCATCCATTCTTCAACAAAGTGGATATGAACCGAATTTCATTGATTGGACATTCTCGTGGTGGTGAGGCGGTGGCGATAGCGGCTCTTTACAATCAATTGCCTTCATATCCTGAAAATGGAACTATCAAATTCGACTATCATTTTGGCATTCGTTCCATTATTTCTATTGCAGGTACTGACAGTCAATATAAACCTGCGGGACAACTGACCCATTTGAAAGATATCAGTTATTTAGCCATTCAAGGATCACATGACATGGATGTAAGTTCGTTTGACAGTGTCAATCAGTACGAGAGAATTGATTTTACAGAAAATAGTCCCCATTTTAAATCAACGATCTATGTATATGGGGCTAACCATGGACAGTTTAACACAAAATGGGGAAAATATGACGGAATAGGTTTTGGTAATAGGCTCTATAATACAGCAAAAATTTTACCACAGGAGGAACAATTACAAATCGGGAAGGTGCTTGTTTCTTCATTTTTGGAAGCAACCTTGAAACAAAAAACAGAGTATCGACGTATATTTCAAGATATTGGTTATGCCAAGGACTGGCTTCCGGATACGATGTATATCAGTGATTACTGGGATGGAAATACTGTGATGGTTGCAAACTTTGATGAGGACATTGATTTTTCTACGACGACATTAAAAGGGGGAAGATTGACTGGAAAGGCATTGAAGGCGTGGATCGAAGAGAAGGTCAAGATGAAATATGTTGATGGCCTACATCGTGCGGTTAGGCTTGACTGGGATCGTGCAACGACTAATAAAGTTCCAAACTACGGGGTTTTACTATCTGATATAGAAATTGATACAAAAGGAAGTGATTATATCGTTTTCTCAATGGCTGATCGAGAAGAAAAAAAGTTGGACGCAAAGAAACCACTACTCGATCTGTCTGTACAGGTAGAGGATCGCAGCGGCAATATAGCAAGCTTGCCATTAAGCAGTGTTACCTTCTTGTTGCCAATGCTTGAAGGGGATATTGTGAAATGGCCATTTACATCTTTGCTACCAACGAAAGAGCCGATATTTCAGAATTTTGCCTTTCAGTTGGAAGAGTTTAAAAAAGTGAATAAGCAATTTGAACCAGAAAATATGACAAAGATTAAATTTGTCTTTGATAAAAGCGACAAAGGGTCAATTTATTTAACCAACATCGGGATTCGTAAAGAGTTTTCCGATTAGTCCGGATTCACTGCTTATCAGATAGTTTAGTAAGTTTTTACCTTTATGTAAGATGATTATTAAATGTTGTGCAGAATTTGTATGTTAAATGTAAAGAAACGGGGCAATAAAAGATTTAACATATAAATGAAAGGAGGAAAAATGAATTATAGTAAAACATTTGGTAAGGTTATTAAATACCTTGAGGAGTTAGTTGTTAGCGGCGATGAAATTGATTATGAGGAGATTGGAAGAATTGTAGTTGCTCCGGTAGCTTTGTTTCAAAGAATATTTGTTTTTATTTCAAATGTTACGATTGCTGAATATGTAAGAAAACGAAGGCTAACGCAAGCAGGACTTGATTTAAAGAAAGGTAACGATTCTGTTATTGATATAGCGTTTAAGTATGGTTTTCATTCACATTCTGCTTTTTCAAGAGCATTCAAGGAATACCACGGAATCACACCTTCTCAAGCAAAACAAAAAAATGCAAAGCTCAATGAATATTACCCAATGAATTATCTTGATATGAGATATATAGGAGGGAAAAGAATTATGGCAGAATTAAAGAAGATTGTTTATAAGGAATTTGAGGAACGTCTAATGGTCGGAGTTCATAATAACACTTCATTTTTTGAGGCTGGGAACGCATGGAAATCTTATTTTGAAAGTGATAAGATTGACTATTTAAAAAGTTTATCTGAATTTACTTATTGTGAGGATATTGATGAAAATGATGGTATAGGAATGATGTTTAATTTTCAAGATACAAATACTTTTGAATTAATATTAGGAGATTTTATGAGGGTAAATACACCGGTTCCCCATGATCTGTACCAAAAACATATTCCAAGCGGAACGGTTGCTTGTATCCAAATTGAGGGAAATAACATCACAGAAATTGTTGACTCAGCCTTCTTGTTAATTACAGAAGCCATTGAAAAAACTGATCAAGAAATTGATTTTGAACAGTTTTATTGGTGTGAGATATATACAAAAGAACGATATTCCCTTCCATTAAGTCGTGGTGAAAAAGTAGTTATCGATTATATTTTGCCAGTAAAATTAAAAAAAGACGAATAAGCCTCTTGTTTAATAAAATTCATAAGTAGTTTACCACATATTTTTATAACGAAAATATCGACATATAGTTATTTCAAATGGTTTCAATCAGGTGTTTGAAGGATTGAAACCATTTTTGTATGTTATTATTGATTGGAGAATGAACTCTTCGCAACGATATATTACGGAAGGTCTTCCTTTTACTGATTACATAAAAAAATATATACTTATACTAAGAAAAGTTAATTCATCATTGATATGTTTCCCCATACTTCATTTCTAAAAAAAACAGATAAAATCTATTGATATGTTCCCTCATACGTGGGATAAAAAATAGACACTAGACATCAATGCCATCAACTCGAGCCATGTGGAGTGTGTAATAGGAATATGTCGAGACGATACGTAGAAGTGCTGAATTATCAGTATTCTGCAAAGTATGCTTCGTTTACGACTAATGGAAAGGACTACAGGAATAAGATACTGAACGATAAGATCGAGGTTTCTATTATTATCGACTTGGAATGGATAGATACACCTAGTGATTTTTAATTGAAAACAAGAATATCCAAGAGAGCGT